>NZ_OY762425.1 GCF_963665675.1 uncultured Methanolobus sp.
TACTAAATACTGCAAAGAATCTTGAAAAGCATGGATGGGATGTAGATTACATCAGTGTCGATCCGGAAGGCATACTTGACCTTGAAGAACTTAAAGCTAAGATTCGTGACGATACCATCATTGTTTCAATTCAACATGCCAACCAGGAGATCGGCACAGTTCAGGACATTGTTGCAATTGCAAAGATATGCAGAGAAAATGATGTACTCTTCCATACTGACGCCACACACAGTTACATGAGAGTCCCAATAGATGTAACAAAAATACCGGTTGACATGATATCTATGTCCGCCCACACAATTCACGGACCAAGAGGAGTTGGAGCATTATATATACGCAAGGACACTCCACTTGAAAAATGGATGGATGGAGGATTCCAGGAGTCAAACCGGCGTGCTGGTCTTGAAAATATCCCCGGAGCCGTAGGGTTTGCAAAAGCTGTTGAGCTTGTTAAGGATAAGGAAACTGAGTTTCTGACATCACTAAGAGATTACACAATAAAGAGAGTGTTCGAAGAGATTCCGCATGTAACACTTAACGGAAGCAAGAATCAGAGAACTCCACATAATGCAAACATAACCTTCCATTACGTAGAGGGTGAATCCATGACCCTGCACCTTGATATGAGAGGATTTGCAGTAAGCACCGGTTCTGCATGTTTCAGCCGTTCACTGGAAGCCAGCCATGTAATACTCGGTATTGGCGGTGACCATGAAAGAGCACACGGTTCCATCAGATTCACATTCGGACGCTATAACAGCATGAACGATGTGGATGCAGTGGTAGATGCGATCAAAGAAATAGTAAAGCAACTCAGGGAAATAAGTCCCCTGTACAATAAAGAGGCATGAGGTGAGAAGATGAAATTCCCATACACAGAAAAGGTGCTTGAACATTTTAAGAATCCACGTAATGTAGGTAAACTGGAGAATCCCGATGGAAAAGGACTGGAAGGCAGCCCTGCATGTGGTGATATGGTTGCTGTCTACCTCCAGGTGAACCCTGATACACAGGTGATTGAGGACATTAAATTCGAGTCATACGGATGTGCTTCTAATATCGCAACAGCTTCCATAATTACTGAACTTGCTAAAGGCAAGACAATCGAGGAAGCTAAGAAGATAAGCTGGCAGGAAGCCACTGAAGAACTTGGAGGACTTCCACCTGTAAAAGCACACTGTTCAGTACTGGCGGTAGAAGGACTTCGTGCAGCCATAAGGGATTATGAGGAAAAGCACGGCCTTGTAAGCGAACAGGAGCCAACCACTGTGGATGTGATCAGAAGCAGGTTGAAGCATGTGATGAATCCAATGGCCGGACTTGATATTATCAGAACTGAACTGGTCACTAAAATGGAGGTCAATGACGGTGTTGTAAGGGTACTTATAGACCTGCCATCCAATCACCAGTTTGCAGCAAATATCAAAGAAGAGGTCACCGAGAAGCTTGAATCTCTCTGGGATGTCGAAGAAGTGAATGTTGTCTTTACTGAATAAGATAACATTTAAGCCATTTTCTTTTTATTACTCAACATCTGCTATAATCACAACATAATTTTTCCCATACTTTTTAGCACATTTCGGACAGGTAGTATACCACATGAACCATTTCTTAATTTCATAACCCTGTTCCTTTGCGTAGGCTTCAAAATCATCACACCATTTTTTAGTGTCCTTGAATGGACCTTCATATACCTTGCTCAGGAATTTGCCGCTTATTGTTATATTATTGGCACTTGGAATATGTTTATTAACTGCCAGATACACATCCATGTTCCATTTTGATGTGTGATCCGAAAGGCAGAGATTATCAACGATGCCTGCTCCTGCATCCCTGACTTTCCTGTCAAGTTTTCTCATTACTCCGCCAAAATTAATCGGCATATAAAAAAGAGTCAATACCTTATCTTTTATGAATTTCTTGTCATTCCACTCAAGTAACTTAGCATCCCATGGTGCGGGATCGAATCTTGGACAACATTCTTCTTCCATGGAAATTACCCCCTTCCAGTTAGATAATTGAACTTTGATGTTACATATATAAAAACAGTGCGTTTTAAATCAAGATATATTTCGTTTTGAATTTGGATCATGCTATCCAGCTGCATTACGATTCTTTTTTAAACAATTATGTTCAATAAAACAGGGAAGATGAAAAATAACTGCATTCATCATTTAAAGAACATTTATTATATACTAGTGAGGTAAATAGATGGTGGGAAGATGAAAAATAACTGCATTCATCATTTAAAGAGGCAAAAAAGTGAGAGTAAATCCTGACCTGAGTGTTAATGAGTCAGATATTGAAGAGTTCCAGGCCATCATTGGTTTTAAATTCAGGGACAAAAGCTACCTCGTCCAGGCGCTCCTGCATGGCTCGCTTTTCAGTGGAGATAAAGAAAAACTGAGTGATTTCAGGAAAGCTAACGGACTTGAGAATAAGGACTATGAGAAACTTGAATACCTGGGAGATTCGGTGCTTGGCCTTATAATTGCAGAACATGCATTTCATGACAATGACATAAATGAATATGCAAAGTCAAAGGGACTAACCATAGAAGGAGTTGCCACTAAAATCAGGACTGTGCTGGTGTCTAATGAAAGTCTCAAACCGGTGGCAAAAAAGATCAAACTTTCCCGTTTCGTTCTTTCCGAGGAACATGTGAATATCAATGGAAAATTATCCGATATCATTGAAGCACTTATTGGTGCTATTTACATTGATGGAGGCTTTGACAGTGTACATAATAAGGATGGGAGCACAGGTAACTATTCTGTTACAAAAGAATTTGTTTATCGGTTCTTTGACATTGAAAATGCTCTTGAAAAAATAGCTGCTTCAAATCCAAAAGGAATTATACAGGAAATGTTTCACCAGAATGGACTGGGAAACCCAATCTACAAAGTGATTGAAGAAGAAGGACCTGACCACAACAAACAATTTACTGTTGGGCTTTACCTGAGTGATAAATTGCTTGCGATAGGTTCCGGAAACAGTAAAAGAAATGCTGAGAAAGCAGCAGCAGATCTGCATTTGAAACATTTGCAGGACGACTCATCCGAAAAATCACAAGATATGGAGTGAAATACACCCTTTATTATTTTCAACGCGCAACAAGTATTTTTACAATCCATATGCCCCAGCAATAATTATAAATAAATCATCACTATTTTTCATTACAATGTTTCGACTAGTAGTCACTATAAATGTGCAGATGAAGGAGAAAATTGAATATTTGTACATTTGAAACATGCATTAAATTGAAGGTGGTAATAAAAAAATGCTTTATCCAAATCCCCAGAACCAGCATCCTAAGATAAGTGAAACAGCGTGGATATCTGAAAATGCAGTAATTGTAGGTGATGTTACAATAGGAGAGAATGTTTATGTGGCCCACAATGTCATAATCAGGGCCGATGAACCCGGATCATCTATTGTTATCGGGAACAATTGTAATGTCCAGGATGCCGTCATTATACACGGGCTTGGAGGTTCAAAAGTCGATGTCAAAGATAACACTTCGCTTGCACATGGCTGTATCGTACATGGACCCTGTACAATAGGAAAAGGATGTTTTGTTGGATTTGGAGCCGTTGTTTTTGACTGCAAAATAGGAGAGAATGTGGTCATTCTGCATAATTCTACTGTCAGGGCCGTGAATATACCATCGTGCAAGGTAGTAGATGACGGACAGGTTATTACCAAGCAAAAACTGGTGGAAGAACTTGATGATATCTGCCTTAATCTTGAAAAATTTAAGACATCTGTCGTTGATGCAAATCTTGAACTGGTGGAAGGATACTGCAGGCTGACACAAGGCGCTGATTGTGAGTAAAGGCAATCAAGGCACATAGATATTAATGACTTTACTTTTTATGTAGGCAGTAGACCAGTTCCACGATACCTGATTTATATTCCTGTGATGAACTTAGGTCAAGCCTGATGTTTTTCTCAATGTTACTGAAGAGAGGTATTCCTTTCCCAAGAATAATTGGTTGTATTGCAATCCTCATTTCATTGATAAGTCCTTTATTAAGAATAGGAGATATTATAGAAGAACCGCCGACAATCCATATGTACCCACCGGTTCCAATAATCAGATTCTCTGTGACGCTTACCGGGTCATTTGAAAATAAACACTTTGTCATTAATCTTTTCATTTTCAGGATAAGGATCCTGGGTTGTGAAAACATAGCATTCTTTTTCTTCATACGGCCACTTCCCAAAATCAAGCACCTGTTTGTAGGTTTTATGTCCCATGAGCAGGATATCTGTTTTGGCAAGGAAGCTATCAAAATCATATTCATCTTCACCCAGCAGCCAGTCAACATTACCATCTTCATCCGCAATATAGCCATCAAGGCTACATGTTATTAGCAATATTACATCACGCATTTAATCTCCACTCTTTGTCAGTATTCTCATTTCATCTACTTAATGAAACTGGCAGATAATGACGAAGATAAATCTATCATGTCAGCATTTGTGTAAACTGCAGGACTGTTTCAGAGACTTGTATTATTAAACTTGCATCATTAAATATCTGGAACCTGAAAAAACTACATGGAAAAACGAATAGCAACACATACGGGAAAATGAATTCATCAAAGACTTGAACAGTAGCATTAACCACTGATTCATTTGTAACTTTTCAATGATATATGCTACGTCAATTCAAGTATGGACTTTTTTGCATAAATTCATATATGTTTCATTTTTATCCTTTTTAACAAGTTCTTCTATCCAGGCCATTCCTCCGCCCTGATTTATGCGGAAAGCAAGCTCATTGAAAAGTTCGATTTCATCCTCACTAAAGTATATTAATTTCCCCATTTTTCATTCCTTCCCTATGAGAGATTAAATAAGCTTTTAGTTATTTATTCTATTTATATGGTAGGATTTGACTAATATATGTTATCTAAATTACAAAAGATTGTAATCTATTATAGTTAGCACCGTTTCCTTATGTTGGTTAATGATGCTGATTATTTTCAAGACCGTTATGATTTACTAGTAAAATAAAAAATAAAGACACTAATCTATCAGGTTAGTGCATATGGGAATTCTTTGATTTTCCATTCATCTTCCTGCTTAACAAGATTTATCTCTTTTGTTACTTCATTATATTCAGGTTCAAGTTCAATGAAATTCTTAAGTGAGAATTTAATAGCAACCGAAGACTCATTAACAAGCACATCGACTACCGCCGTATTCTCACTAACATATTCGTTGGTCACTTCCATGAACTCATACTTATCAGGATTTACATCCTTGCAGATATCTATATAATCAGAAAGAGAGTTCTCTTCTTTGTAAGCTACAGACATCATATCATAACAGGCATCATAATTTTCCTGACTGAATTCTGACGCAAATTTTTCCACGGTTTTTGTAGGAGTACTTCCGATACCTGCACAACCAGCTGTCAGAAGAGAGAGTAACAAAATAGAGATTATTATTTGTTTTTTCATAACCACACCTCGTTTAAAGTTATATTGCAACAAAGATTGAACCTTTTTGTATAAATGTGCAACCGTAAAAAGCAGCAATCATATTCACCGTAGATCATGAATAAGTTTAGTTATCCCGAAGGGGCCGGTGAAGCCGGCATTTTCCCACAAAATGAAACAAAATAATCTGCATAATACCCTGGAACGTTTTCTGCACAGAACTTCTGTAGGACCATCCGTGTGACTACAATAATCTCCGGATCAACATTCTGTACAGTATTATGGGAATGTGCAGTCTTTGGCGGATGCTTACTTTGGTTTTAACTTGCTGGTTTTTAAGATTCGTCTCCAACTTGTTTAATATACGGACCAAGTATCATATCCTTATAAGCTCCACCTGCCGGAACCTTTGGATAGAGTATCTCTTCCCTGTCCGTGCAGACTTCAAGGAAACACGGTCCTTCTGAGTTCAGGAAAGCTTCCATCCCATCTTTCAGGTCTTGTCTGTCCTTTATCCTTTCTGCAAAAGCAAACCCGAATGACTCTGCAATGTCAGCAAATTGAACGTCCTTTGGCCTCTGGGTTCCTGTTCTTTTTCCATCATAAGCAACGTCCTGCAGGTTCATAACCATTCCATCACTCCTGTTGTTGAGCATAAGTATCTTAATTGGCAGGTCAAGCGATGCAATAGTGTGCAGCTCTCCCAGATTCATCCGCAGACTTCCATCACCGTCTATTGCTATGACCCTTGCTTCTGGGTTAGCAAAATGGACACCGATTGATGTTGGCATGGAAAAGCCCATTGTTCCAAAGGAACCTGATGTCATGAAGGACTTTGCTTTCTGCATTGGAAGATACTGTGCTGCAAGCATCTGATGGTTTCCGACACCTGTGGTTATCTTTGTGTTGCCATCAATATAGTTTGACAGCAGTGACATGACTTCAGCAGACTGGATATGTTCGGACCGCCGGTTGTAGTTCAGTGGCCAGGACCTTTTCAGGAATCCGGCACGCTTTTGCCATTCGTGAATATTCAATGTTATGTTATGTTTTTTGGCATAATTAAGCAGGTCCATTATAGCTGTGGCAGCATCACCGATAAATGAGAATTTTGGTCCTCTTTCTATCTTTATCTGATGCATCTTCTCAGGATTGATATCTATGTAGGCTATGTCAGTTCCGATAGCAAAACCGACCTTTTCCGCAACCCTGTCATCCCAGCGGACACCGATGGCAAAGAAGAAATCGTTCTCCTGAATAAGCATGTTTGCATAAGGTGTGCCAAACATTCCCAGCATTCCAAGATTGAGGTCATCCCTTGCATCAACAACTCCCTTTGCCATTAGTGTATTAACTGAGGGTATACCGAAGTATTCATTGAACTTACGGATTGCCTGACTTCCTGCTTCAGAATTGAGACCTCCTCCAAGATAGAGAAGTGGTCTTTTTGAATTCAGGAACAACTGGAAAAAGTCAGCACATTGTTCTTCGCATAGATGCCTGTCATCATGATAGCTTTCCTCGAACCTTATGACGTTCATATCCAGGTATTCGTGCATCTTCTGCTGTTTGTCCAGTGGAATATCTATGACAACAGGCCCGGGTTTTCCAGACTTTGCAAAGTAGTAAGCATCCTTGACAATAGCTTCGAGGTCATCACCATCAGAAACCAGCATAACCTTCTTTGCAGCATCCCCGAAGACTCCTTCGACATTGATATGCTGGAATGAGTCGGTGCCTATCTTATGAGCAGGGACCTGCCCTGCAAAAACAAGCAGAGGAATGCTGTCACCATAAGCATCAGCAACACTGGTCAGCGTGTTGGTAATTGCAGGTCCGGATGTGACTATAGCTACACCGACATCACCTGATGACCGGGAATAACCGGCAGCACTAAACGCCGCTGACTGCTCGTTTGAATTAATAACTATCTCTATGTCACTCTTTTCAAGTGCATGGAAAACCGGCAGTATCGCCGCTCCGGTATACCCGAAGATTTGTTTGACCCCGAGGTCCTCCAGACTTTTAACTAATATTTCTGCTCCATTCATTTCTTCCATTATAAGTCTCCGTGAAAGAAACGATCCCGGCACAGGACACACTATTCAGTAATGTTATCATAAAACAGCGCACTTGAACCAGAAAAGTTTCTTTTGTTAGTTCAAGCGTGTAGCACTACCACTACTACAGACACATTGCGTAAAGTGTGAGTTGTGGTAGAGTTAGACATTTGTTTAGGATTGGAGGAGGAGGTATTTAAGAGTGTTGGGAACATGTAAAGCGACATGATTCACTTATACCATTCTTCTGGAATTAGCTTATTTCCGTTTCTCCATTCGTCTACTTCGTGTACTCCTTCTATTCCACCATAAATGCCTCTATTAGCATAATCAAGGACAATGCATTGCCAATTCCACTCATTTTTTAGAACGGATGCAGCCAACGTTTTAAACATATTTTTTACTGCAATTGCATCATTATCATTGCTCAATACAGATATACTTAAATCTCTGACACTTAATTTTGGAGGAACTTCCTTATATTTACTTTCAATATCAAGAGTACTTAAGTACCTCAATGGTTTTTGAGAAAGTTTTTCTGTAGCAACAGAGGAGAAAGCTCCCTCCTCTGTCCTCAAAAAACTTACTCGAAAGCAATTCCATCTACATACAGTGTGTAACCGTTCAGGTCAGTGTTTTCGGTACTCCCACACAGTTCTGTAATGTAGCTGTCAGCGGTCTGTGTTTATTGCACTTGTGTACGCAGATCCTTCTGCAAGACTCAGCATCATTTTTATGAATTTCAATCAAATTGTTCTCAAAATTGAAATATCATTAAAACAAAAGAGTAAGTGAATTATCATGTCAGGAAAAAGCGGTATTCAAATCAACGATGCCTTTGACCTTGTACAAACCATGGGTTTTGACAGAAACAAAGGAAAAGAGCTTCTTGAGCTTTGCCGCCGGAATGATATAGCTTCTCTTGGAGTCTTTGGCTCGTTTTCCAGAGGCGAGCAGACAGAGGAAAGCGACCTTGACCTGCTGGTTACTTTTTCAAAAGGTAAGAGTCTGATCGATCACATAAGGATAGAAGATGATCTGGAATCCTTACTGGGAAAACACGTAGATCTTGTCACCGAGAGATCATTGAGTCCATATCTTGCACCGATGGTTAAGAAAGACCTTCGGAGGATAATATGAGAGACGATTCTGTTTTCTTGAATCATATTTTAGATGCGATCAACCAGATAGAAGAATACATTGCAGATATGACATATGATGGTTTTCTGGATAACAGGTTAGTGCAGGATGCCGTTGTAAGACAACTTGAGATAATTGGCGAAGCCACAAAGAACCTTTCACCAACTAAAACAGAAGAATATCCCCAAATTCCATGGAAAGAGATTGCAGGAATGCGAGACAAACTAATCCATGCTTATTTTGGTGTTGATCTTGAAGAAGTATGGAATACTACTAAAAGGGATATTCCTTATCTGAAAGAAATTCTATCGTGATATTTATGGCATCTTAGGTATCTTTCCCCACTGCCTTTCAATAGACTTGAAATTGAATGGAAGTCTGTCATGCAGATTCAGATCCATGAGCATTTTTCTTAAGAATCCACATTTCATCAGAGTATCTACATAATAGGACTGATCTTTTGTATCCATTATTCCCTGTCAAGATAATTAAGTTCCTGAATACGATTAATGAAATTACGGAACATAATACTTATGATTTAGTTTCGTATTATTTTTAAATCAATGCTGAGTTTAAAGTTTATTTTGTAGATTTGTTACAGACTCCGATTTTCAATTACATTCTCCCGGAAAAAGAGCTGAGAGCAAACAACATTTTTCCACTTTTTCTAATCGTGCCGGCTTCGCCGGATCCTTCGGGATGGTTTAAGTTGGTCATGGTTACCGATTGCAAAGATTACTGCTACCCGCATCCTCATGCATTTGATGAGCCTGCAAATAATTACTGGTAAACGAATATGAGGGCGACCATCCGCCGCATGAGGCACATTCCATTGCCACTAATTGAAAACATTGATCTGTTTAGCAATTGTTAGTTTGGCTTCAAAATTTCAATCAACAGGATTTATACAAAGCCAGTATCCGTAAAAGTAGAAAATAGAAAAACAACAGAGGAGAAAACTCCCTCCTTCATTCTCAAAAAACTTACTCGAAAGCAACTCCATCTACATACAATGTGTAACCGTTCAGGTCAATGTTTTCGTTACTTCCACTGAGTTCTGTAATGTAGCTGTCACCGTTGAGTGTCCATGTGCTTGTATCGTCAATGATTACAGAAAGTGCAGAGGCTTTGACTTCAAACTTGGAATATATAAATAGATGTCAATCCCATGGCATATATCAGGAGAGTATTAAACCACCTGCTGGAAAACTTGGGAGTTTTGATCGGTGTTACATTAAAGAAAGCCATGGCCATTAACAGTGCATATATGATGATCGTGAAGACCGGCTGGGTGAAATAACTGTTAAACAGAAAGATAAAGGCAAGAACAAGGACATTGTTGTCAAGTGCTAATCCCATATATGTCGAATCATCGACCAGACCGAAAACATTGAAATAACTCAACCGGATCGCACTGACAGCGACGATCACGAATGCACCGGGCAGGAACCATGGACTGAACTCTCCATAGCTCAAAAGAAACACTGCAGGACAAATGCCAAAACTTACTATATCTATCAATGAATCAAGTTGCCCTCCAAAAGCCCGATATTCATCAGTCCGCCCTTTCATCCGCCGGGCAATGATCCCGTCACCCCAGTCAAAAACAACAGCCCAGAGCATTCCAATCATCGCAATAGACAAATTGCCTAATATGGCATAGTATATACTAAGGATTGCACACAAAAGTCCTGCAAGCGAACATATATTTGGAAGATCACGGGCAAAAGCGAGCATTGCTGTCTGATGTGATTGTAGCTTTTCTTGATCGTCCATCAGGATACATCCCCTTTATTCAAGCCAATGACATCTACCAATGCTTCAACTAATTTGCAATTTTCTGCTTCAGTACGGCTGGCAATACGAATATAGCGGCCAGAATCAGGTAAAGTCTTTTCATGACAGTGTTTTATGTACATATTATATTCAATGAACAATCTCCGTGTGACTTCAGGACCACTTTGTGCGTGATCAGGAAGGCGACAGAAAATAAAATTTGCATCAGGTTTGTAAACGGTCATTTCTGGGATCGTGCACAGGTGTTTATACAGATTATACCTGTCTATACGTACCTGCTTACAGCTATCAATAAATTCCTGTCTGTAATCAGGCAATATGCGCAGAAACTCTTCGGCAAATCCGTTAATATTCCATATATGCACGCCTTTTCTTACAGATTCAGCAAATTCTAAATTTGCAGTTAGCATATAACCGATTCTGAGACCGCAAATACCATAGGCTTTGCTCATGCTTTTAAGAATTGCTATATTTGGATAACTTTCGAGCTCATATTCCAGACTTGCCTTATCGGGATCATGCGCAAAATCCATGAAGGATTCATCGATTATCAGCATACAATCATGGTCTGCAAGTTTTTTTGAAAGAGATATTAGATCGGACTTCGGAACCAGTAGAGAGGTTGGATTATTAGGTGATACCACCACAGCAACATCTGCTTTAACCTTGATAGCTTCAGCAGCAAACTTGTCTATATCCAATTGAAATGATGGATATTCAAGAGGAAATTCAATTACATTCTCTACTGGCGCTGCATTCACATACTCATTAAAAGAGGGTACTGGAATGATCAATTTGCTGGACAGATGGCCTGATATGATCTTGATAAGTTCAGCAGCACCGTTTCCTACAACAATTCTTTCAGCAGGCTGGTCGATCAGATCACCTATGAGACCGGCAAGAGCATCCTGTGCAATCGGATAGTTAAGGACAATGTCATGAATTTGATCTTTAAAGCTTGTAAAAACAGCCTCTGGCGGGAAATATAGATTATAAAGATAAGCATGGTCAATAAAGTCATGGCGATAGTAACCACCATGTTGTCCGGATACGAATTCATATTTTTCAGTTTGGGTCTTGTAATTGTGTTGCATCAGGTATCAGTTCTCTTAAATGATTTTGAAGTTACACTTCATTTTTTAAAGTCTGGGCTTTATGAATGGACTTACAATTCAAAGGATCAGACTGGGGCAACGGCCTCAAGCCGTAATATGAACGAGTAGGCGCTTTTTCCCCGTGATTTTTGCGTGTCAAAAAAATGTCCTTGATATTCCAGATATCTTTGACGTAATATTGTAAGGAATGATCGTTTCATAAATTGTCTGCTGAAAATAGTTTCTCAGCTTTTGCAAGGTCTGCGACTGTATCTATTTCATACCATCGCTTACTGTCAAATGATATTGTTTCAAGTGAGAGACTGCCATCAGCTACCAGTTCCGCAAAAACGGTTTCATAATAGTCATTTACTTTCCCATCTGAAATATATTGACCCAGCCTTTCTTTAATGCTATTCCACGAAGGAAGTGAAAAACTGTAAATATTGACAGTCTTGTATCTTATCTCATCAAGAGGGCCGGCAATACCGCTTTGGAATTTCTTAACATGGTGGGATCGGTTGGCTGTAACGGTGGAACCATTCATCCATGGTTGCATGCATCCAACGGCAATTCGGTCAGGAGTGCACATTCCAGTAAGAAGTGACTCATCAAAAATAAGATCACTTTCAATAAGCAAGAAAGGCTCATTAATAATATCTCGCGCCATCCAGAGTGAATAGATGTTGTTGGTGGTCGCATAAAGGGGACTGGAAATATAATCAATTGTCATACCGCATGAACGTGTTTCTAGAAAATCACGAATACATTGTTCCTGATATCCGGTGACAATGACAAGACGTTTGAAGCCTTGCTTTTTCAAGTTGATGACAAGTCGTTCAAGTATAGAAGCCTCATGAACCATTGTAAGGCACTTCGGTGTGTCGCGTGTTAGAGGGTACAAACGACTGCCCTTACCAGCTGCCAATAATAATGCGGTTGTTATAACTCCACTATCACTATTGCTGTGATCAAAATTCATTGGAAATCCGATTGTTTGGTATTCATCGTATATATAAAGGTTGTCAACTGTGTTAAAGAAACTTATAAAAATATTATCATTGAAATTCGTCCCTAAAAGACTATTTCCTGTTTGAACTGCACTTTTCCCATCTCTAAAAAAATCCGCATCAAATGCAGATGCATATCTTCACTGCCTACATTTTCATAATACAAGAACATGTTATCATCGTTTGGATGATTGCTAGAAGATAAACTGCCACACATAAAATGAGTAAAGGAATAACCTTGATAAAGATCATTGACCCGCATAATTTCCAGTTTGTGGGTATGGCCGCAAAAAACATATTCAATTTTATGTTTTTGTATAAAATCAATTAGTGCTGCAGAATTTTGTAGAGGTAGCTCATCAGTACCCAAAACAGAATAATGGGTGATCAACAAAGGCATGTCATATTCTATCTGTTCAATTTCTTTCGAAACAGCATTTAGAATCTCTTGTTCAACATACCCATCATTACTATATAGTTCACTGGTATCGATACTGAGTATTAATACCTTTTTTCCATTTATTGAAATAGATTTAACAAAATTCAGATCGGTTAAATTCTCACCAACTTTGGTAATTTCCCGGTTTAAAAAAAGGTTTTTCTTTCTTGTATTTAATGACTCGGAAATAGTGATTATTTCAGAGTTATCAATATATTTCCGAAATAGTTCATGGGAGCGCATATTTCTTTTGTCATGATTACCTAAAGTAGAGATTACATTTTTGCACTTGATAGCTTTTAGAAAACGCCCTGCTTCAGCACACTCATCTTCCAGGCCATCTGTTGTATTGTCCCCTGTGTTGATTACAATATCAGCATCAAATGAATTAATCATCTTCAGTAGGATCTGATCGTCTCCATCCCAATGACGGGGGCCAAAATGCATATCAGAAATATGTAATATGTTCATATGTTCTCCCAAAATTATGATTGTAGTACATCTGGAATAATAATACGTTAATCTGTGTCCTTATGTTAACTATGTTCGCATGAGCTTTCAAATTCCTTGTTGAGATTATCAAATTAGCTCCTCTTTTCCTCCATTCTAATTTGATATCCTTTTTCTCACACGTAGACAGGAACTTCAGGATGCCTTGAAATTAAAGGATAGTGAACACTTCAGAAAAAGATATCTTTTGTCTGCTATGGAATCCGATATCATTGAAATGACAATTACAGATAAAAACCCAAGCAGAATGCAAAATACAGGTTAACGGAAAAAAGTCAGATGTTGAAAAAAGAAAATGAGAAATAGATGCCCCGGCATCCATTTCCTCACAAACCTGAAAACTGTCCACTTGAACGAAATCCTAATCCTTCAAGATAGAGTTGTAAAGCCTGTCGTTTAACATATATGGGACTTGCAGTTGATTTTATTTCGACTGAATAATTGTAACCACATTTGTGACATTGATAGCGTTGTCGACCTGCAATTTTATTGATAACTGGAATAAAACGTATTTACATTTAGTAAACCAGGAACCTGAATCCAAACAAGAGATTGCAGACGAATATGCTTCAGGACTGTTAAATGCTGTTTCTCATTACAGAACGCATGAGCAATCAGAAATAGATGTCCTCTAGCATTCAATTCCTTTCAGAAACTTTTGTTTCGAGAATACTGTCGTTCAGTCCACCAATAAGACTCAGAACATTATGCAATACTCCCTATTTACAGTCAACTCCGAATCTCTTTAGCTCCCACAAAAGTTATCCATAGCACCCATACAAGCTCACCCATTGTGAAATAATCAACAAAGGATGGCACATATCCTATGAGGAAATATGAGATTGCTGCTCCGAAGTATCCTAATGATCCGATATATAATAAATATCCAATCCATTTTGGGAACATTCCTGATTTGATAATCAGTGCACCAATTGGTATAAGCCACAGTCCCCAGAAGACTTCTGCTAAGTGCATCGCTTCAGGCATGATTATTGCCATCAATGAAAGAGGTACTCCTAAAATACCGAATATGGGTATCAGGGATGCCTGTTCCTTATCGGTTTCCATGAATAATTTGTACAACAATAACGCAACCACTATCTGGAACACCTGTACAACAATTTGACCTAACTGACCAACTTTAAAGAGTGTAGATTCGCTGGCGAGTGTCGGTGCATACAGCAATGAAAACATGCTTATGACAGTCCATACAGGATAAAGAATTCTAAGTTTGTTTATGGTCTTCATAATAATGATTTTGGTGGGTTGGCATATATATTTTGGGTTATTGATAATATTAGGGTTGTGGAGTGAGTGGAAATTCCAGCATAAGATACACTTATCAGTAAATTAACTATATAGAGAAGAAAATCGTTTCATTTATGATTTTACTTCTAAAGTCGATTTCTATTTTAGTTTGGAGTATAATTAAACAAAATCGCTATTTTTTAATATGGTTTTAACAAATACATTGTATAATATCTAAATTGGAAGATGTTTTAATGAAAAAAAATGACGATAGCAATAATGTAGTCTCAACAGATGCTTCAAAACAAATACTGGGATTTGAGTATCAAAAATTATTTGCTATCAAATGCTGCCTTGATTCTAAATCAGGAGACATTATCTATCTTGAGTGTAAGGGTGATATTGCAAATTCAGATACTGTATATGAAACAAAGCATCATTGTGATATTTCACATCTAACGGAAGCTAATCCTGAGTTTTGGAATACACTCATGAACTTAGTCAAGGAACATGAAAAAAGAATACAGTACTCCAGATTGATTCTTCATACTACATCTCTGATAAATGCAAATTCCATTTTTGCTGACTGGAATATAAAATCTCCTACTGAAAAACTATCAATTATCAAATTGATAAGAGATAAATCATACAAGACAGTAAAGAGTTATACTGATGTAATCTTTTCTTTTAATAATTCATATCAAGAATCAATCTTAACTGATATTTTGAGTAAATTTGAGATTCATTCTTCTCAATTGAACATCTATGAACTGTACGAACAAATAAAGAGCAAGCTTTATTTTGTGCCCGAAAAATATCGTGATGATTTACTTAAGCAACTTCAGGGTTATGTAGATGCCAGATTAATAGAAGATACAAATTGTTGGCATATTGTTTATGATGCTTTTGAACATGATCTTCAAGGATATGTAAGAAAATATTCAAATGAAAAAATTCCTTTTCCAGAAGAACCTACTGATATACAGTATGAAAAAAGTCAAAACTATCGTTTTATTGATAAACTAAAAGAAGTAGACTTGGATAAAGAAATCCCAAAAGCATTAACCGATTTTTTGAAGGGAGATATAATTTCTATCAAACTTATTGAATATGGTGGTCCAGCTACGCACACTGCAATAAATAATTTTGAAGTTGATTTATGCGATAAAATGAGAACAACTAAAAGATCACATTCTTTGAAATTGTTACAAAAACAATTATCATCAAATGCTACTCTGCAATCAAAAGAACTATACTATACATGTAGCAATTTTGAAAAAATGAGAATAGATGGTGTGCAGGATATTAGAAGATATTATCAGCATGGAAAAATGCACAAAATAGTTGATGAGGGGCTTTTTGAGTGGAAGTTCGAGGAGGACATGAATGAATAACAATGATCTTTTAAACCTAATTTATCCTCCACAATGGGTATCAAAGCTTCTACACATCTATATTAGTGGTGCCCAATCGTATAATAATCATGGTATTAAGACCGAACTTATTTACCTTACTTTACCTTTACTCACAATTGATGAAATAAGAGATAGACTAAATCATGCTAATAAAACCACCACATTCAACTTGATTTTTGAAGACTCTGTTGTCCCAAACAAACAACATTTCACCAATTTTCCCCAAAAAATAGAATCATTTATAGATATCACAAATGAAGGATTAATTGTTTTAAATGCTGACGTAAGTGTAACTTTCTGCGACTACATTACAGTATCAAAACTAACTAAACACACTAAGATAAATGATGAGATTAACGCAGATTACTATAAAGCAGCATATTACCTAGGATTGATATTAGCGAAAAGTAATCATTCTAATATATTTATGAAATTGGGGGTAGTGCCTGCATGAACTGCATTATAAAAGAAATTGCTATTTTTGATAAAAAAGGAGAAAAAAGAGGAGTCATTTTAGAAAATGGACTTAATATTATAAACGGTGATTCTCAATCTGGCAAAAGTGCATTGTTAGAAATCACTGATTATTGTTTGTTATCATCGCGATCTACGATACCTTATGGTAAAATTATGGATTTTGCGGATTTATTTGTACTAGTTCTCCAAATAGATAATGAATTTTTAGTAATTGGAAGGCACTCTCCTAGGACAGGAAACTTAAACACAGTTTATTTTAATGTTGATGCATCATTAAACGAAATCTATGATGGTACTAATTTATCTGAAAACAAAATTCAAGGTTTAGAAAAATCATATTTTGACAATATCAATTTGGTCTCAAAGGAAATTATTAAAAAAGAAATTGGAAGATATTTCAATTTTGATGTGGAAGATACAACCATTAATTCAGAATTATCGTCAAAAAAAGGTAATGCTTCATTTAGAAATATGACACCTTATTTGTTTCAGCATCAAGGTTTGGTAGCGAGTAAACATGCTCTTTTCTATAGATTTGAAAATAGAAATACAAGAGAAAGAATCATAGATGAATTCCCTATTTTTATGGGTTGGGCCGGTGGTGAGTATTATCTTCTTAACAGGGAAATAAATGAGAAGCGAACTAAATTAAGGAGACTAGAACGCGACAGAGACGAAATTAACAAAAACAGAGTTGAATTAATAAATAAAGTTAAAAATTTCATACGCGATTATTATGGAGTTATAGGTAAAAACTGTCCACTACTTAAGAGTCCATCTGATATTTTATTTGTAGCAAACAATTTACCTGAATTCAGCGACGAATCTTACATATTATCCCAATACGAAGAAAAGAAAGATAAATTAAGAAAAAAAAGAACAGAATTAGTTGAGCAAAAATCAAAGATCAAAGAAGAAATACTACTACTGGAAAGCACTTCCCAGGATATTGATGATTATGAATTAAAATTTGTTCAGCTTGAAAAGAGATCTTCTGAAAATACTGCTATTGCAAACGAATACAAGTGTCCTGTATGTAATAAAAGCGCTTTAGACATATCTGAAAAATTAAATCAGATACAACTTTCACGTAAAAGAATGAAAAATGATATTAAAAAATTAAATAAATACTATATTGATAATTCATCTGCAATTGAAAAATTGAAACTGAAAAGAGATGAAATAAACAAATCTATTATTGATATAAATGCGGAAATTAAACTGCTTGATAATTCTTTTAAAGAGGGAAAAGACAAATTAGACTTGAAAGAAAAATCAATTGAAATTAAAAATTTAATTCAATTATCCACAGAATTAAGGTTTGGAAAATCTAATTTATTATTTTCAGATGAAGATATTGATAAGCTTAAAGCCGAAATAAAGCAAATCGAACAAAAAATAAGAAACTATAATATTGACTCCCACAAGGCAAAATTCGACACTGATGTTAAGAAAGATATGAACAAAATCTGTTCAAAACTTGATTTTGAAGATGAACTAAAGCCTCCTAATTTATGCTTTGAATCTAATAGTTTTGAATTTTACCATGAAATAGATTCTTTTAATAAAGTATTTTTATCTCAAATGGGAAGTGGAGCTAATTGGTTATCTTGTCATCTATCTTTATTTTTAGCATTGCACAAGCAATTTGCACAAAGAAAAAAATGCAAAATACCCTCTTTCATTTTTTTTGATCAACCAAGTCAAGTTTATTTCCCAAAAGAGTTTAATCCAAAAAAAGATAAGGATGTCAAAAATGTGGCAAATATTTATGATGTAATTATTGATGTTCTTAATGAAATAGAAAATCAATCAGGATTCAAAATCCAAATTATAGTAACGGACCACGCTGATAACTTAGAACTGAAAAATGGAAACTTTAAAGATTTAAACAAATACAGTTGGTTTTATGGAAATAAACTAATTTGAGAAGATTTTATTCATTCTCAAACAACCTTAATCAAATCTTACTCATACGGAGTAAATTCAAATGAAAAGGCTCATCATCTTCATCAGCAGTGTCCAGAAAGAGTTTGCAGAAGAACGCAAATCTCTATTTGAGTTTATTAGTGGTGACGCTTTGCTCAGAAGGTTTTTTGATATTTTCATGTTTGAGAATCTTCCAGCTATTGACAGGAAGGCAGATGAAGTGTATCTGGATGAAGTGAAACACTGTGACATCTATATTTCTCTGTTTGGTGAACAGTATGGTTCAGAAGATGATGAAAGACTTTCACCTACTCAAAGGGAATTTGAAGAAGCCACGAGATTATCTAAAACAAGATTTGTTTTTGTTAAAGGTAGCAGTTCTGTTGTAAGGCATCCTAAAATGGAGAAACTCATATCCATAGCTGGTAAACAGCTTGTACGTCGTCGTTTCTCAAGTCAGCCGGAACTGAATGCTGCTGTCTATGCAGCATTAGTACAATATCTTGAAGATAAAGGGTCAATAATTACAGGACCTTTCGATGCATCTGCATGTCCTGATGCAACACTTGAAGACATTTCTTCGGAAAAGATTAACTGGTTTATTGCAAGAGCACGGAGTGCCAGAGAATATGCACTGCATGAAAATATCTCCGTTTCAGACGCCCTGAAACATCTCAACCTGATGGATAGGGAAATACCATCAAATGCTGCAATACTTCTGTTTGGGAAATCACCTCAAAGATTCCTAATAACATCTGAAGTAAAATGTCTGCATTTTCACGGTACGGAAATACAGAAACCCATTCCATCTTATCAAGTTTATAAAGGAACAGTCTTTGATCTTGTAGACCAATCCGTAGATTTCGTGATGTCAAAGCTTTCACGTTCTGTAGGAACAAGAGATCAGGGACCGGAAGCACCTGTACAATATGATATTCCACAAGCGGTTGTAGCTGAAGGAATAGTCAATGCTATTGCACATAGAGATTACACCAGCAACGCAAGTGTTCAGGTAATGCTATTTGCCGACCGTCTGGAAATATGGAATCCGGGAGGATTACCACCATCTTTGTCTCTTGAAAGTCTGCGCAAACCTCATGCATCTCATCCGGCCAACCCTCTTATTGCTGAACCACTGTTTCTGGCAAAATATATTGAAAAAGCAGGAACCGGTACATTGGATATGATTCAGCTTTGCAAAAAATATGGCCTTAAGGAACCGGAATTCAGATTGGAAGATGGATCTTTCGTGCTCATTCTTCGAAGGAAAAATGAAGTTGGCGAAGTCACCCCGGAAGTCACCCCGGAAGTCACCCCGGAAGTCACCCCGGAAGTCACCCCGGAAGTCATCCTGATTAATACCATTGTTGATGAAATGACTAGAAAAGAACTTCAGGATGCTCTAAGTTTAAAAGATGATGAGCATTTCAGAAAACATTATCTTTTGCCTGCACTGGAATCTGGAATCATTGAAATGACAATACCGGATAAACCCACAAGCCGTATGCAAAAATACAGGCTTACTGAAAAGGGTCGGGAACTAAAAAGGCAAAAGTGAACGATAATCCCTGTCCTTTACATAAGAACAAAACATATAAAGTAAAAGCACAATATACCTTTCCGTTTGTCTGGTACAACTTAAAGTGGCTAAAAAATACTCATACAATTGGGGTTTGTATGAGTTGGGTCTGAATTTAAGGATCACATGCATTAAAGCAGGTGAACAAATGGACGAGAATATTCAAAAACTGAACGAAAAGGCAACCTCCTATTCAGAACAGATTGAGAAACTAAGAACAGAGATCCAAAATACAATAATCGGACAGGACGAGATAATCGACAGCCTTCTGATAGCACTCATGTCGCAGGGACATGTACTGCTGGAAGGAGTGCCAGGTCTTGCAAAGACCCTCATGGTCAGGACGATCTCAGAATGTCTCGAATGCGATTTTGTGCGGCTTCAATTCACACCGGACCTTCTGCCTGCGGATATCACAGGTACCAAGATCTATAACCACAACGAAGGCTCTTTTTCCACGCTCAAAGGTCCGATCTTCTCGAATTTTATTCTTGCTGACGAAATAAACCGAGCTCCTCCTAAAGTACAGTCAGCACTCCTGGAAGCAATGCAGGAAAGGCAGGTAAGTATCCAGGGCGACACTTTCCATCTTCAGCGACCTTTTCTTGTAATGGCAACACAGAACCCCATCGAATCCGAAGGAACCTACAAACTTCCTGAAGCACAGGTTGACAGGTTCATGTCAAAACTACTCATCGATTATCCAACAAAGGACGAAGAGATAGAGATAATCGAAAGGTTCACCCAGGGAGTCAAAACAAGTGTTTCAAAGATGCTCGCATCAAGTGAAATTATCGAGATACAGGACTTCATCCCTCAGGTTTACGCCGACAGAAAAATAATGGATTACGTAGCCCGGCTAGTTGACGCTACCCGCCATCCACAAAATTACTCAGTGGACACGGAAGGTCATATAGAATACGGAGCCTCGCCCCGTGCATCCCTGTGGCTTATAATCGCTGCAAAGTCACATGCAGTCCTGAACGGTAGAGGATACGTTATACCTGAAGACGTAAAAGCAGTGGCATATCACGTACTTCGCCACCGGGTACTTCTCAATTATGAAGCTGAGGTCGAAGAAATAAGCAGCGACCACGTAATAACTGAAATACTCGAAAAAGTAAAAGTCCCCTGAACCTCCGGTTTAATCCGAAGACGATAATAACCAGAGGTATGTGCCATGCAACATGCAAAAGAGATTATCAGACAGGTCAGAAAGATCGAGATCAGTACAAAACAGCAGGTTGACGGACTGATAGCCGGGAACTACCACTCAGTATTCAAAGGTCAGGGAATCGACTTTTCAGAAATACGCGAATACCGGGCCGGGGACGATGTCCGTACTATTGACTGGAAAGTAACTGCAAGGTTCAATCGCCCGTTCATTAAGGAGTTCGTTGAAGAAAGAGATCTTCGTGTCTATTTTGCCATCGATGTTTCAGCTTCCGGGAGCTTCGGAAGCAATATCAGCAAAATGCAGAAAGCAACAGAGATCGCCGCAAGTCTTATGTTCTCAGCCATGAAGAACAATGATAACGTTGGCCTGTTTCTCTTTACCGAAGATGTAGAGAAACACATCCCGGCCAGAAAAGGCAGGAAACATGTCCTGAAACTGCTCGGGACAATGGTCTCATACGAGCCTCTTGAAAAAAGGACTGACATTATGAAGAGTATGGAGTCCGTCGCAAAAATGCTCAAAAGAAGAAGCATCATTTTTGTAATCTCTGACTTCATTTCCGACGATTTCTCAAAACCCCTGAACATCATGAGAAACAGGCATGACATCGTGGCATTAAGAGTCATGGATGCACGTGAACAGGAACTTCCAGATGTCGGCCTCATAGAACTTGAGGATGAAGAGACTGGTGAACAGTTACTTGTGGACACCTCTGACGAGGAAATAAGGACACGCTACGCAGAACTTGTCAGGGAACACAACGAAAGCTTACAGAAGCTCTTCAGGAAAATGAAAATTGACATGGTCGATCTTGTTACAGATGAACCATATGAAGTCGCACTAAATAAATTCTTTAAAACCAGAAAAATAAAGGAGATACGATAATGGCAGGTTTTGATTCTCCTTACATACTTTTATTCTTGCTCATAATTCCCCTTATCTATTATCTTCAGAAAAAAGCAAGGACACAGAAAAAGAATGAAGCTATAAAATTCAGTAATCTTGCATTCCTTAAATCCGCAATAGGAGACAGCAAAAAGTCAAAAAGGGATATGCATCTCTTTTACCTCTCACTGCTTACTATCGGACTTATGGTCATAGGGTTTGCGAATCCCCATATTCCTCTCGAACAAACCAAGGAAGGAGTGAATGTGGTGCTTGTAATGGATAATTCCGGAAGTATGCAGGCACAGGATTACCAGCCAACAAGGCTTGAAGCGGCAAAATCATCCGCTGAAATTTTAATTAAATCGCTTAAAAGTCAGGACTACGCAGGAGTGGTAGTCTTTGAATCAGGAGCTACCACGGCTGCATATCTTAGCCCTGACAAGGAAAAAGTTATAGATAAATTACAGGACATAACAGCAAAGGACGGAGCCACTGCCATAGGAGATGGGCTCAGTCTTGGAATTGACATGGCTTCATCAATTCCTAACAAAAAGAAAGTTGTGATTTTGCTCAGTGACGGAGTGAACAATGCAGGTTACATCAGCCCTGGAGAAGCTATCCAATTTGCAAAAGCCAACAGTATTCAGGTCTACACCATAGGAATGGGGTCAACAGGTCAGGTTCTGCTAGGATATGACTGGTTCGGAAACCCACAGTATGCAGAACTCGATGAGGCCACGCTTCAAAGTATCGCAGAAGAAACCGGCGGGAAGTATTTCAAATCCGTAGACTATGACACGTTGAATGAAATCTACAAGAACATCGGTGAGAACATAAAAAGAGAAACTGAAGAAACAAACATCAAGGACTGGTTCTTCTTTGCGGCATTTTTGACCCTGCTTGTCCAGTTGTATTACAGATATGGAAAAGGAAGGATTTTGCAATGAATAGGAAAAACATTGTACTGTCTCTCTTCATTTTAGTATCTTTCCTGATACTGATACCTGCGGCATGTGCACAGGATATAACTTTCACATTACCACAGGATGAATACTATTTCCTGACAGGTGAAGAGGCTTTTATTCCTCTTTATATGAATAACTCTTATGGAACTGACATTAACGGAATGTTGCAGGCTACCTTCACCCAGGAGATGAATACAGGTTCCGTACACTTTTCCAGTTCCAATTCTAAATCAACAAGTTTCCAGGTGCCTGCAGGAGATTCCGCAACAAATCTCGGTTTTGGGACAAGTAACGACCCTGAGACTTTGAAAGTTTCCCTTACTTTTAATTATAATGAGAATGGAGCCAAAGCTGTGTCTCTTGGCGATGTACAGATACATTTTGTTGACGATGAATCTGAAATCCAGAGCAATTCTAACCCGGTCCAGAGTTCATCGCAGGATGCCTCCTCATCGCAGCAGTCAACTGACCCGTTTGCACAGCAGGAAGAGCAAATGCAACAGGCAATGCAGCAGTTTATGAACCAGCAATCTTCCACGCAGTCTTCCTCACAATCCTCCCAGCAGGCTGCACAGAACAACCAGATGGATCAGGATACTTCTGCCCTGAAAGCACAGATGGAAGAACAGATTCAGGAACAAGAGCAGATGAAGCAGGAATTCCAGCAGAATCTTGCTTCAAATGAGGATTTCCAGGAAGCTAATCAGGAACTGGAGAACATGGGTTACAACCTGACAGATGTCAGCGTGAATCCATCTTCAAATAACACCGGAACCTTCACGGTAAATTACGAAAAGCCAGATGGTGAGACTGCAACTCTCCAGGGAGAAATGGAAGATGGAGAGATCAAGGAGCTTCAGGAAGATACCGCCGAAGACAGGCAAAATTTGAGAGAAATACTTGCTCAGAACAAGGATTACCAGAAGTATCTTAAAGAACTGGAGAACGATGGTTTCACAGAAACTGATGCTACTTTCTCACACAATGGCAATGAAACTGATCTTCAGATACAATATGAAAATCCGACAAATGAAACAGCTCAGATCAATGCCAAATTCATAAATAGCAGTGTAGACAGCGTGGAACTTGTCAGGGATAGAGAAAGTACTAATTATCCACTTTATGTAATTGTGGCATTGATTGTTCTTGCTCTTGCTTATCTGGTGTATAGCAAATACAAACCAAAGAAAGCAGAGGAAACATCTCTCACAGCTGATCTTACACCGAAAAAAGAAATGTTTGACTTCAGGAAAGAAGCAAGAAAGCTTGTAGATAGATCAGTTCGTCTCCATAAGGAAGAACAGATGGAAGATGCATACGGAACTGCTGCCCAGGCTCTCAGATTGTATCTGGCTCATTTCTATGGATTAAAGAAAGAAGTAACGAATGCAGAATTGATCAGGCACCTGAAAATAAAGGGCAAAGACTGGAAAGAAATAGAAGAATGCCTGGAACTTTGCAGTCTGGTGGAATTTGCAAAACATGTTCCTGAAGAAGATGAATTTGAGAAGATAATCTCAACAGTGAAAAAGGCAATAAACTATTGATCACTGTGCCTTAAAAAATAAGAGAATAGATGCTCCTTGAGCATCTATTTTCCTGACTCTGTAGAAATCCTGCCCTTAAAACCTTAAGATAAGCAACTTGGTTTTATCAGAACAATGTGATCTATCGTGAATCATAAATAACTTGAACAATCCCGAAGGGTCCGGCGAAACCGGCGTTTTCCCATAAGAAGAAACAATATTCATAGAAAGTTTCTGAGTTCTTTCTCAAGTAAATCATATTGTTTTTCAAGTTCAGCCATATCAGCAGATATTTCATCTATTTGACCTTTATTACCAGCTTTCTCTATCTCTGCCGCTATAGTACTTAGGCCCATGCCGCCAATGTTGGCTGAAGTCCCTTTTATGCTGTGTGCATACCAGCTAATCCTGTCTAATTCCTCTTTTTCTATGCTTGCCCTGAGGGCTTCTATCTGTTTTGGCAGATCTTCAAGGAAGATTTTAATCAGACTTCTGGCAAGGTCTTCGTCCATTCCCCTCTCATAAAGTGTCTGAATATCGAATACGGGAGAATCCATAGGTTCATGGGCCTTTCCCGAGGGACCACTTCTCTTGCTTTCATTTTGCGTCACACTATGCCATTTTTTCAGTGTTTCCGTAAGTGCCTTCAAGGAAATCGGTTTTGATATATAATCATTCATACCAGCCTCCATGCAGCGCTCTTTATCACCTTTCATTGCATATGCAGTCATTGCAATGACAGGGATTTCATGGTTAAGGACGGATGATCGCGGGTCCCGGATGCGACGGGTAGCTCCAAATCCATCCACTTCCGGCATCTGCACATCCATAAGCACCAGATCATAGGGCATCATCTCCAGTGCTTTTATTGCTTCCACACCATTACCAACGGTATCTGTATGATAGCCCAGTTTTTGTAACATGCTCTGGGCTACTTTCTGGTTAACAATATTGTCTTCAGCCAGCAGTACCCTGATATTGTTACGGGACTGGTCAGAACTTGAGTGGGCACAAACATGGGAATTGGGCTGTTTTTGCCTATGGTTACCTAAAATGACGGACAATATATCAAGCAGTTCCAGATGCCTGACGGGTTTGGTAAGATACGCCGCAAAGTTTTTGTTTTTCATATCAGGACGTACACCCAGAGAGCTCAACATTACCAATGGAGTGTTTTTAAGTTTCTTATCGGATTTAATAGCATTTGCCACAGCTTCCCCATCCATATTCGGCATTTGCATGTCCAGAATAGCTACCTGGAACGGATCGCCGTCTTCATGCGCATGGTACATAGCCTGCAGTGCTGCAAGCCCACTCTCAGCCTCTTCTACTTTTACACCCCAGGAAGACAAACGCTTACTGAGTATCTCAAGATTTGTTGCATTGTCATCAACGACCAGAATATGCGTACCCTCGACCTCTGCAGTATTTTCTTTCCTGCGTTCGCCGGATGAAATCTTTGGAAGGTCGATTGTGAACCAGAACTCTGAACCTTTGTCCACTTCACTTTCCACACCTATCTCGCCGCCCATCAATTCCACAAGCTGTCTGGAAATTGCAAGTCCGAGTCCCGTCCCTCCGTACTGACGTGTTATGGAAGTATCCACCTGACTGAACTTATTAAAAAGAAGATTCATTTTGTTGTCTGGAATGCCGATGCCAGTGTCCCTGACTGAAAAGTGCAGTCTTGCCATTGAGTCGGTTTCGGATTCAAGGGTCACATTGACCGCGACCTCGCCCTGTTCTGTAAACTTGACCGCATTACCGGCCAGGTTAAACAGGATCTGTTGCAGGCGACCCGGATCACCATTGAGACATACAGGAACGTCCGGCGATGCTGCACATATGAATTCCAGTTCTTTTTCCTGGGCTCTGACAGAAAGCATAGCAGCGAAATCATCCAGCATCTTCTGGAGATCAAAATCCACTGTTTCCAGTTCAAGCTTGCCAGCCTCTATCTTTGAAAAATCCAGGATATCGTTGATGATCTGAAGCAGCGATTCCCCGCTGACCTTTACCGTTTCCGCATACTGCCACTGTTCATCAGTAAGTTCGGTATCCAGGAGCAATCCTGCCATGCCGATAACACCGTTCATAGGTGTACGTATCTCATGTGACATATTGGCCAGAAACTCGCTCTTTGCCCGTGTAGCTTCCTCAGCCCTGATCAAAGCCTGATCTAACTCCTTGTTTTTCTGTTCCAGTTCATTTGCATATGTAAGCAGTTTCTCTTCTGCGAGTTTATATTCGGTTACATCATGCACCACGCCAAGGGAGCGGACGACCGCTCCGCTAGGTTCGCGTTCATGGACACATTTTTCGTGGACATAGCGTATTTCACGTGTATCCCGGCGAATAATGCGATGCTCAATCTCATATGTGTCTTTTCCTTCTTGCAAAGAACTGGAATAGGCGGTGTCCACCATAACCCGTTCTTCCGGATGAACGGCATCGAGAAAGTCCTGGTAGGTGGCATCGAACTCCTGCGGTTTGAATCCAAATATGCGATAAGCTTCGTCCGACCAGGTCAGGCGATTTGCAACTATATCGAAGGCCCAACTACCAACATGGGCTATCTCCTGTGACTTTGCCAGGGATGATTCACTTTCCTGAAGTGCTTTCTCTGCTTTCTTGCGTTCTGTGATATCACGACTAATTACCAGCATGGCTGGCTTTCCTTCATATTCAATTAGTCGATTATTTACCTCAACCTGCATTGCAGAACCATCTTTACGAATGGCAACTGCCTCAAAGATAGCATAACCATGTCTTGATAAATCCTCCATCTGTTCTGGCACCCTTGCTCTGGCTTCCAGAGGTGTGAAGTCCATTATTGTCATCTGCAGCAGTTCATCACGACTGTATCCCAGATCATCACATGTTTTCTGGTTTACTTCCAATAAATGAGCATCTATGTCGGCTATAAAGATTCCATCATTGGCATTATCAAATATTGTCCTGAATTTCTTCTCAGATTCCATCAAAGTTCTTTCTGCATTCTTACGTTCTGTGATATCCGTCAAAACAAGAGTAAGACCGATAACGTTACTATCAGTATCTCTGAGCGGGCTGAATACTATGGAGTGCCAGCGTTTGTCATGTTGCGAAACTTTTAACTCTTTAATTCCGGTGAAATCTTCACCGGCAAGCACCCTGTCAAAATCCTCTTTTACTTTCTTTCTCTCCACAGGGTCGTTAATGTAACCTGGCAAATCAGTGCCGACCTCTATATCGGCACCCCATGCCTTTTTCATTAGCATGCGGTGATTTTTGTTAAAGGCAAGGTAGCGGTATTCCTTATCAAGGGCACATATAGCAACCTCTTTAGGGCTTTCAATAACTCCCCGCATGAGAGAATATGCCTGCCGGTATTTCTCTTCGCTCTTGTGCAGTGCTTCCTCAGCCTTAATCACTTCCAGTACGTTCCATACGGAATCCATTAACAAGGTAAGCTGAAGTACGTCCTCCTTATCATAATCAGTTTCTTTGTTGGCCACAGCCACAACAGCAACGATGTTCCCTTTTTTGTACACGGGCACTGTCAGATATTTGTAAAGTTCCACATGTCCTTCAGGATAGCCTTTTTTCAGAGGATTGGGAGCCTGGAAATTATTTACGATTATTTCTTTGCCCTGCCGGACCGCTTCCCCCCAGATACCCGTTTTATCCAGTTCATAAACGGTCTGTGGCTCAACGATAGCGCATTCTTTCATTACTCCTTTTGACCATGTGTTTAGGATAAATTGTCGTTGTGCCTCATTATAAAAATATATATAGCCTATCTTGCTTCGGGAAAGTTTGATGGCCTCTGCAAGTGCAAAATCAAGGAAATCCTGAACTGAATCGGCTCTGTACTGAAAAATGTTTTCAAGCCTTTTTATTCGTTCCTCACTGAGAAGCAGCTCCTCCTCTGCATTTTTCCTGACGGTAATGTCTATGAGGGTTCCTTCTATGTGCAAAGGAACATTATCATTATTGTATACGATCCCGGAATTTTCAAGAACCCAGCAAACACTTCCTTCCGGCCGTAGAATACGATACTCTGCAGATACTTTGCCTTCCAGTTCTCTTTGTTTTTTTGCAGCCTCTACAAGAGATATGTCATCGGGATGTATGTATTGAGACCAGAGATCGGTTTTATTTAGAAGTTCTTGGGGATTAAGGCCTAATATCCTCTCGGAGGAATGACTTATGTAAACTAATTTAAGATCAGGATAGCTGGCAGTCCAGGCGACAATATCCGTTGACCTGAGAATGAGGTTCAGAATTTCATCCTTATTACATGTATTTCTTTCAATATCGTCTACAACCACATTCGCACCTTACCCATACATTGGAATCATGATTTTCCCTTTGAATAACAGATATTAATAAAGAGTATACAAATTAGGTATAAGCCCGGGACCCCATTTGTTTAAATGTTACCCATATAAAATGAGATTTGTTAATATATAAATATACTGAATGGGATATAAAATATGAATGATATATACCATGTGTGTTGATGTCTGAAAATTTCCAGCAGCTCTCCTGGTACATTCTCCGGCAAACCACAATCAAAAGACGGCTGCGGGTTATACTCAATTTCAGATTTCATCATTTCAGTATCTTGCTCCCTGCAACCTTATTCACAAGATTGATAAGAAAGTCAAAGTGCTATACCGGGAGCATTGGAATGCAGAAGTATTCGATCATTCTTTTAATGAAATACGGAAATAACCAGTTATCTACATTTAGCTAACACCATCAGATATCCTTATAATTGTGTGTTGTTATTTCCTTTTAAGCTACGTTAATTCTGAATTTTTTTATATTTCACCAGTATTGGTGATATGCTGTAAAAGGAATGCAGCCCATGTGTCCTTTTTTAGCAAAACTATTGAAAAGAAACATATCATTATAATGATGCTCATTAGACAGAATAGTAGAGAAAATTTTAAATATCAAATTGATAAAGCATCAAGTGCAGTTAGTAATTTCGCAGGATAAAAAAATCAATTTGTGAAAATACCCAGGGTTTTGCACCCGTTCTGCTTAAAACAAAACGAGGAAAGAAAATGAAGACCGAACGCAAGATTCTGGTATGTGAGAACGGAAAGCTGGTGCTTAGAAAAGTATCACTTACCTACAAAGACTCTAATGGAGAGACCGCATACCTGTTCGAGCCTGAAAAGAAGGCAGAGAGCTATTACGAACGCATAGAGAACAATTTCCTGCTCATAGGTCTTCTCAGGAAAGCAGACATGTCCAAACTCAGCAACGAAGAAGTTCAGGCTCTTATGCTCAAGAAGCATGAAAAGGAAGAGAATTTCCTCAGAGCCGGAAGAGCAAAGGGATACAGGTTTGGTGTAGACATGAACCCTGATGATATTTTGAGGTTCTACATATCACTTTCACCTGAAGAACGTGTTGCACTGGATTGTAAGCCCTGAACACATCTTCCTTTAATCATTTTTACTTTTCATCTTAATTCAATTCATTTGTTCAAACAATCCTCTCTTTTTCATTTTTTGATCTCTAGTTTTCGCGGTACTCTACTCAAAGCATTTATCAGACTTCAACACTTCTTTGAACTAAAAACAGGTCACTGATCAGAATATGTGCTCAATTACAGGCTTTTTTAACAATGATAATTCAATGGAACATGCACTGAGTTCCCTTGAGATCACAAAAAACAGAGGACTCGATGGAATTGGAATCTGCACTGCTGGAAAAGTATTCCGTGCAGAAAATGTAAATTCACTTGGAATAAACAGTGAAACCACGGAGAGAAATGTTCTGGGACACAGGCTGCACTCCATGGTCAACTTCGTTCTACAGCCACTTATCCACAAAGGCAGGATTATTGCTAATTGTGAGATCTATAACTGGAAAGAGCTTGCTGTGAAATATAAGATACAGGCTGAAAATGATACTGACCTGCTGATTCAACTTATAGAAAAAAAAGCTGAAAATGATAATAGCAACATGATGCAACTCATAGATGAGGTGCTCCGTGAGGTAATCGGAGTATATGCAATTGCCTACTGGATGGATGATACGGTTTACGTTGCAAGGGACATTGTTGGCCTTAAGCCAGTCTGGTACGCCCTTTCCGCTGGCTTTGCATTTTGCTCTGAAAAAAAAGCACTTGCAAAGAATGGGTTTGCGGATATAAAGGAACTTAATCCAAGGGAAATACTAGCCTATAACATTGAAACAGGAACACTTGAAAAATTCAACAGGAATTTCTTTTCCATTACACCGGAACACGAAGGCAGCATGGATGAAATTGAAGTGAAAATGCAGCAGGTTCTGGAAGATGCTGTTTCCATACGCATGCCGGAAGAGAAATTCGGTATCCTTTTTTCAGGAGGACTTGATTCCACAATAATCGCCTGTCTGTGCAAACTTATGGGCAAAAAACCGGGAATTGATTTTACATGCTATACTGCAGGTCTTGCAGGAGTACAGCTTCCACCTGATGTGGAATATGCAAAAAAAATGGCTGATGAACTCGGACTCGACCTGAAGATCAAAATCATAGACCTTGACGAAGTGGAAGAATATCTCAAAGATGTTGTCCCTCTTGTTGAAGATAGCAACGTACCAAAAGTTGGTGTTGCTCTCACCATGTATGCAGCATGTGTGGCTGCAAGGGAAGATGGCATCAGGGTGGTGTTCTCAGGTTCAGGAGCCGACGAAATTTTTGCAGGTTATGATCGTCATAAACGTTCAACTGACATCAGCAGGGATTGTTATGCAGATGTCCTGAAGATCTATGAGAAGAACACCTATCGCGACGATGTTGTTTCAATGAACAACAACATTGAGCTTCGTGTTCCTTATCTTGATAAGAAGTTTGTGGACTATTGCCTGAAAATCCCACCTGAATACAAGATTAATGAAGAGCAGAACAAACTCATACTCCGCATGCTTGCTGAAAAGATCGGAATTCCTGCCGAAGTCAGCCAGCGCAAAAAACAGGCAGCTCAGTATGGAAGTCGCTTTGACAAAGCAATTGGTAAACTTGCAAAGAAAGCAGGATGCAAAACAAAGACTGACTACCTGAAACAGTTCTATGGACAGCCAAACCTCAAACTTGGAGTGCTTTTCAGTTCAGGAAAGGACAGTAATTATGCAATGCATGTGATGCAGCAACAAAACTATTCCATTGAATGCCTTATCACCATCAAAAGCCAGAATCCTGATTCTTATATGTTCCATACTCCAAACATTGACCTTGCACGCCTTCAGGCAGAAGCAATGGAACTTCCTCTTATTGAAGAACTCACCATGGGTGAAAAGGAGAAAGAACTGGACGACATGAAAAATGCTATTATCCGTGCAAAGGAAGAATTCGGTATTGAAGGTGTCATCACAGGCGCCCTTTATTCAAACTACCAGCGTGAGAGGATCGAGAAAGTTTGTGACGGACTCGGGCTTAAGGTATTTTCACCTCTTTGGCACATCGATCAGGAGAAGGAGATGAGACAGCTCCTTGACCTTGGATTTGAGTTCGTCTTCAGCAGCATTGCAGCTTATGGCCTGAATAAGAGCTGGGTTGGGCGTGTTATTGAAGAGAAGGACATTGATAAACTTGTCAGGCTCAACGAGAAGATAGGTCTCAATGTTGCCGGTGAAGGCGGGGAGTTTGAGAGTTTTGTCATGGACGGGCCAATGTATAAGAAGAAGATAGAAATCCGTGACTTTGAGATATTTGAACTTGATGAGTACACGGCAAAAGTTGCTATAACGGATGCCGTGCTTGTGGATAAAGAGTGATTAGTCTCATATCTCCTTTTTAACTCTCTTGACTTCCTTTTTCCTGCATGAGCCGTATTCTATATTTTTTAACATCTTTTTTATCCGCATCCTTTTTGCTGGCAAAAGGTTCTTAAAGACCTATGAGTATAGCGTGCAGGTAATTCAATTCATGGATTTTATACAATAAATCTGACTATTAATCAAATAACTAATATCGAGTTGATCAATTTGGCAATCGAGAATGGAGATTTTATAAAGATAAACTATACCGGTAAGTTCAATGAAGGGCAGATCTTTGACACTACCGATGAACAGCTTGCAAAAGACAACGGCATTTTCAATCCACGTGGTGTTTACGGTGGAGATATTGTAATTGTTGGCTCAGGCCACACAATCAAAGGTCTTGATGAGGATTTCGTTGGAAAGGAAGTAGGATACTCCGGTACGATCACAATTGCACCTGAGATGGCATTCGGCCCACACAATCCTGCTCTTGTTGAGACAGTTTCAGTTACAAAGATCAAGGACCAGCTTGAAGACCAGAGACCATATCCCGGAATGCCTGTTGAGCTCAACGGCAAGCGTGGTGTAATTTCCCAGATTATCGGCCGTAGAGTACGTGTAGACATGAACCATGCTCTTGCAGGTAAGGAAGTCGAATACGAGTACACAATCGAAGAGAAGATCGAGGACAAAGTTGCCAAGGCACAGGGTCTGCTTTCACTCTACACCGGCATGCCAGAGATCGAGGTTGAGGTTACAGATGACCTTATCAGAATCTACACTCCAATCGAGCTTGGCTTTAACCAGAGATGGCTTGTGTCCAAGATGACAATTGCAAGTGAGCTTATCGACAAACTCGATATTCCAAGCCTGGAATTTGTCGAGAGGCACCCATATGTCCCTGAGACAGTTGAAGAAGCTCCTGAGGCAACCGAAGCTCCTGCAGAGGACGAAGAGGCTGAAGCCGAAGAGGAATAATCTTCCTCTTAACTTCTTACTTTATATAACACTTAAAAATTATCTAACACCTATCATTGGCAAATACTGTCAATATCGATTTTGTATCAAAACGCTTATATTCTAGCTTGCTATTAAGATACCATCTGACATGCTGAGGTAGCCAAGTGGACTACGGCGCCGGTCTTGAAAACCGGTAGTGCTAACGCGCTGCAAGAGTTCGAATCTCTTCCTCAGCGTCGACATACTTTTTTTAAAAGTTATTTTTTCCATTCTTATAATGGACTGTTTTTTGTAGACCTACTATCGTATATTTGAGGTACAAGAATAATCTTGGGAGATGCTCCTCACAAAACAGCGTGCTTTTTTCTTTAGCTGTACATGCATCAGTACTATTGCAATCTATTTTTTATGCTGAATTGATATCTTTTGCACTTTGATTTATTAAATTCACTGAGAGATTTCCTCACAGTCCCTGAAAAGTGGAAATTTTTAGATTAACACATCTAAAAACAAAAAATATGCTGAATTTACTTATAAATTATCATGGAAATTTTTGAAACTAACAATTCTAGGTTCAGATTCCAATCGCAAAAAAGAAAGGTAAAGTATAGTTTTCCATTACGTATTTTAATGGAAATGTTATATTTTTTAAATATAATTAACAGCCATATATATATGGAAATACACAATGATTTTTATTACTCAGTAATCCACTTTATAGGGAATTCGTTTCTAATAGATGCCCATTTAAAAGAAAGTCCTACTATGGAAGTGCCTGCAGTAACCATTAGAGCAGATGTCAATCTATTCAGTGTTTCTCTTAACCAAATAGCTAGTCCTTCAGGAAGGACTATATGTGCATATGTATTTAATACAAAGAAAAAGATATTAGATTCTTCAGCATATGGCGGTAGGAAAGGAGAAGTAATTATTAATAGACCTATTGCAAATAGCAGTGCGGACCCAGCAACAAAACTTTCTACTTTGTTTTCACTAATAAGTGATTTAGTGCCAGTGCGATACCTAACTATTCCATGGAATGATGGAATATCACTACTTTTTTCTAGAATATCGATTGTCGGGTGAATTTTGAATTCGTCATCATTCCAAAATATGTTATATTTATATATGACTCGTTTTATGTGTGATAACTTAATCGATATTTTCTTAACAATATTCGGATTATCTTCAGTTTTTTCATGTTGAAATACTGAGTGACCGTCATGAAGTGCCTTGATTAATATACTACATGCCAGTTGCAGTCTTTTTGAATAGGGATTTTTAAGTCTTATTTTAATTGTAGATGCATTTGAGCGTGTAATAATTCCCCATGTCTTTGTTTCATCATTATAAAGTATACATATTAAACCCTTTGCGGCTAATATTTGTTGATGATATGTTGACAATCTAACATGTTTAAATCCGTCTTCTATTTTTGTGATATCCTCATCAATTGTTGGGTATTTCTTTGATAGAGTTTTTAAAAGTTTTAGTTTAGTTATTAGCTCAGTCAAACTACCGTCCATTGTTTCTTTAGGTATATGGCTCAATATATCCTTGGCTATACAATTTTTTAAAACTGATAGATCAATTTTGTCCACTTTGATGTTTTCAATATCTATTTCATTCAAACAACTGCTATCTAAATCAATATCTAAATTGATACTATTAGGGTTACAAATATTATCTATATCCTGATTTTGATTTTCTTTATTCACACCAACTAGTTCGTCAACTAGTTCATCAATTAGTTCATCAATTAGTATATCGGAAAGTACTGAAGTATCTTTTGTTAATTCTTTATTCACAATTATCCAATTAATTTTACATAGGAAAGAAATTAGCTCTTTGTTAGATAATGTTGTGTCACATGTAATAATAGCTCTAATGCCTATCACCACCAAGGATATGCTTGTTGTTGGTAGACAACAGACATATTATTATATATACATATCGTGTTTTTTTATGTACATATTATATTATTTATTCCTAATCAAATAGTAATTCTATTACAATTTAAAATTGATATGTAATTTCAATCCCTACATATTATATTTAATTAGAAAGTATTCGAATGACTAATTACCATTATCAACCCTGGATTTAAACTTGCTTTAGTATTCAAAAAATAGATTCTAATTACTCTTTTTCTGTATGCTAGTAATTTAAAAACGTGATATTTATCTTATATAGAGGCCGTCTAATTAGATCTTCGGCATAAAAGCTTATCCTTTTTTTTCGTCATCTTCATCATCTATCTTTTTTTTTGGGGGGGGGGGCGGCAGCTATAAATAGCATAAATCTGGCCCGCCTCATGGCTAAAAAAGTAATGATGTATGGAGGAGTCCAATTTGAGGACTCTATTGAAAACTATCTGAACAGGGAAAGCGCCTCAATTTGCCAATTCCTGCACTTTCTCTGCATAGAAGATATTTCACAGTACTTAGAGCGTACTGTGTATGCCAACAAAAGTTGGCATTACAAATATAACATTTCCTCAATGATAAAACTCTTCATTGTTATGTGTTTCAGGCAGTTATCTTATGAGAAAACTGTCGCCTCATTAACAGAAGAAGAGGCAATACTACTCGCTTTTTGCGATAACAATGGTGTTGTAAAACTTCCTTCATCAAAGACCTTACATAATTTTGTAAAATATCGATTAGGAGAAGATGGAATAACTGAAATAATGATGTTAGTTGGAGAAAGAATCCTTAAACTTGCTCAAATAAAAGAAGCTAAGATCGATTCAACTCCGCTTGAAGCTTCAAGATACGATAAATATGCGGATTATAATCCTCATTACAAATGCAAGATGGACAAAGCTCATATCACGATGGTAGGAACTTATCCCGTGTTCATGACACATACAAATGGCAAAGCAGGAGATACTCATGAACTCATCAAACACATTCAAGCATTGAAGAAAATGAATGCTGATATTGACATGTATTCTGCAGATACGGGTTATAAAGCATTCAAGAATCATGCAGATATCTGGTATCATTTGAATGCAAGGCCAGTTATTGCATATCCAAAAAATGCTGTGATCAGCAAAGAGGGCGAAATGGACAAAATCGATCATTGGGTAAATAAAATGTGGTTTCTGGGTGGGAATATACTTGCAAGTACTGAAGAAAAACTAAAATTCCTATATGAGATTGGAATGTCTAAACAGGTTGGGATGAACTTACGTAATCAAAATATGAGGGATGAATCGTTCTATGAGCTATACAAGAAAAGAGGAGAATGCGAATCAAAGCACGGACACATTAAAGATGTAGTCAAGTTCGATATAAGAAGAATCAGAGCAGAGAGTAGAAAGCTCTACTCTCTGCTGAATTTTGTAGCGTATCAGTTACTTGTACTTACAGAAATACAGAATGGGTTTGAGAAAAGAAATTCATTTGGAAGCTTTTATTGAAAATGTTTGTCTAATTAGAATGGAGGTATTTGGAAGCTAATTAGATAACCTCTATATAGGTAGTCTTTGATCATGAAATATATTTCAGAATTGAATAAGAAATTCAAATCAGGATTTCTACAAGACCACACTTTCCAAATAGATCTCCAATTCTCTCTGAATGAGGATAATGTGTAGAAATTACATTCCAGCTCAACACACATTTGTTCATAATATCCATTTGCATATATGACAGTGGATGGTATGTTCCGATTTCGGATAGCAACATATGCAAATGTGAGTGCAGTTTTTCTTTTAATAGAGGTAAAATCCTTTTTTAAATAACAAGCACGTTTTTGCATAATTACATGCTTAAACAATTTATACCATCAATATTTCTCATCATAATGATGCTCACTATATATTTAAACATAGATATATTAATATAGTTGAAAATAATATTAGGAATTGTGGCAAGAACTGCCAGGCAGTAAATGTCACAAAAGGACCATGCGGTGGTACGATATGGGACTCATCCATATTTGGTGGTACGATATGGAAATCATCTGGAATCTCTCCGGTAGAAAAACGTAAAGAATTGGATTGCACGGAAATGCTGCAAGATGTCTTCCCTCTCCGTCTTGAAATCAGCATTTCCTTCCCCTTCCGGAAAGAGTATGAGTGGTAAGGGAGTGGGGGTAAAACTCTCTTATATCATTCATTCAGAATTGGGATGACGGGGTTATTGTCATTTTTTCTTTTCTCTTTTAGAATTATGTAAAACTATCCGTTTTTGAATCAAAAGTATAGGTAAAAAGAAATGCAGAATCTGCTATAGGAAGGTATGGAGCATCAAAGTCCCGGTTTGACACTCCATATAGTACACCAAGTTTCCTATTAGTTAGTTAACTCCCCAAACTTCAGCTCCTCTTCAATAACATCTTACTTATTTGTAGGGCAATGGAACTATATAGCTAAAATATGTCTGTGTAATCTAAATTGACATTCTTTTTCTATACTCTCTATATTGTTATTTTTATCTACAAAAAATCCAGGCATCAATTAAAGTACTCAAACGTACTTCATTCAGAAGTTTATGAAAAACTCTAAGATCATGAATTCTGACATATTGTCAGACAAAAGAACTCTATTATCAACATTATGACTTTTTGCAATATTGAACTATCTTTATTGTGACGTAGTCGCATTGATGGATACAAATTTACTCAACCAGTTTTTAGCAGGCACAGTTGCCGGAATGGAAATCACACAGGAGTTCCTGCTGGCTGCATCTGTATTAATGGAGATACCAATTGCAATGGTACTGTTATTCCGCATATTGAATGACAGGGTAAACAGGCTGGCCAACATAATTGCCGGTCTCATAATGACGTTAGTACAGATAGCCACACTTTTAGATTCAGCCACGAATTACTACATATTCTTCAGCATTATAGAAATTGCAACCACACTCGTAATTCTAATTATTGCACTTAAGTGGAACGAGACTGAATCTCTTTCGTCATAAAAGTGTTAGTTGGTTCTTGCCACTCACAAGATTTGGCATTGTTAATTAAATATAGATATCTCGTTATTTCTGTATTTCATTAAAAGAATGATCGAATACTTTAGCATTTCAATGCTCTTTGTATAGCACTTTGACTTCCTTCTTAACCTTGCCAGAAAATGCCTGAATATACTGTTGTAACCTTCAACAGTATAAGTTTCTGCTTTTGATTGAGTATGAATCTCCTTCGGAAGGAACTCTGCATATGCTCTCCAGTGATCAGTCATCACTTCTCCAATCTCTTTTTCCTTTAACTTATCCCAGAGTTTTTCGCCTGTTTCTGTTCCCCTACTACCAAAAGAGCAGTCGATGAATTTTTTCCCATCTCTATCAACAGCAATCCAGATCCAGCAGTAGTTTTTTTATTCCCGATGTATGTGTGCATCTCATCTAATTCTACGACAGAGATCTCTTTTTGACTTTTTAGTTCCTCTAATTCACTGCCAAATTGCTTGATCCAGTTTTGCACGGTAACATGGCTAACATTTAGAAAACGTCCAATTGAACGAAATCCTAGTCCTTCAAGGTATAATTGTAAAGCTTGTTTTTTCACAGACTCAGGGTATGCTGTTGATTTCTTTTCGACAGTATAATTATATCCACACCCGGAGCACCTGTAACGCTGACGTCCACCAACTATGCCATTCTTTGTGGAATCGGAACTTTTACATCTTGGGCAATTCATAAACAAATATATTCATCCATACTATATAGCTATGCTTTATGACCAATGCCCTATTTTCTTTTTTATGTAAAAAGACATTGTACCTCAAACGTGTCTATAAAATTTATTGCTTACCTGTTTATGTGATCTGGTTGAGGTAGCCATAATATTTTTCAGAGATACAAATGCTAAACTACATAATAATTAGTAACACAAAAAAATATAAATAACTTATTATATGTACAATTACTAGTTACAATTGTATTATGCATACAAATCAAAAAACACTTCTCTATTTGCTGAGTGATTCTTATGGAACCGGAACTAACCCGTATAGGCGTTTCAATGCCTGAAAATATTCTGACAAAATTTGATACCATTATTAAACAAAGAGGCTATTCCTCCCGTTCAGAAGGTATAAGGGATACGCTGCGAACTTATATTAACTATCATGAATGGATGAATGTCATACATGGAAGGCGTTTTGCGACTATCACATTGATGTATGATTATACAAAACGCGGACTTGCAGACGCCCTGACTGAAATAAAACAGGATTACTATTCAATTATTAAGTCATCAATTCATATGCATATTGAAGACAACCTGTTTTTGGAAGTTCTTATATTAGATGGCGAAGGTGAAGACATTAAAGTAGTAGCTGAAAGGGCCATTGCACTAAAAGGAGTCAATTATGTTAAACTAAATACGGCTATTCCTTCGGAAACAATAAGTTAATTTTGGGATTTCTTTTGATAATTTTCACTTTTTTTGGCTCTGTAGAAATCCTGTTATTACAATTTTAAGAAAAGTAGACTGGTTTTGTCAGGACAATATGATCCACCGTGTGTCATGAATAATCTGATTGATCCCGAAGGGTCTGGCGGAGCCGGCGTTTTCCCACAATAAAAAGCAAAATAATCTGCAAATATCTTGTACTTTCTTCTCAGGACTCACGTAGAATTCTCTGTATAAATAATCGCCTTTGTAATTATCTTCTGTGCAGCAGCATCGGAATGTGCCGCCTTCAGCGGATGGTCACTTTGTTTTTAAATTGTTAATTGATTTTGCATATTTATTTAAGTAATACTTTAGACACATAATTAATAATTAATTGTTACTTTTTTATTGATTAGTAATATGAACATACAAAGAATACCTGGTATAATAAGACAGGTCAAACACAACACTTGTTTAACTTGAAAGTTCTCCGAAATATAATCATGTGACAATTGGTGGTTCACCAAAACTACTTGTTTGACCTGTTGATATTGGCCAATTCATGATGTACCAAGACCTTCCCTGAAACTGGCCAATACTCCTATTTGACAGTTGGTTTTGAAATCAATAATGTGATATTATCACAATTCTCTCCTTATTCCAACTAGTTATTATTTTGTAAAAATTAATAACATTAGTTATTACAAATGAATAAATTTATATGCAATTAACTTCTTCAATCCGGTAAATTGCAGACTGAGCTATTAATATGATAAAGAAGGACACGATTGATTGGAACGAAATATGGAAAGAGCAAACATTACTCCAGAATCAATCACAGCATGGGATTGATTGTGCTTCCATCTGGAAAAACAAAGAAAGTGCACAATTATTTCTAAAAATGTTCGAAAATGATGGAAATAAACTAATCCGAAAAACTATCGATGAACTCCCATTAACTCCTGAGTCCCGTATTTTGGACATAGGATCCGGGCCAGGTACACTTGCAATCCCGCTTTCTGAAATTGTTACTCATATAACAGCAGTGGAACCATCTGAAGGGATGCTAAATGCATTAAAAGAAAGAATTGCCGAGGATGGAATAAATAACATTGATTGTGTAAACAAACGCTGGGAAGATATTGAAACCGGTGCGGATATTGAGTCTTCCTACGATATCGTGATAGCTTCTTATTCACTTGGAATGCCTGATATAAGAGAAGCCATCAGGAAAATGGAAGAAGTATCTTCAAAATATGTATGTCTTTACTGGTTTGCAGGGGATGCATCATGGGACATCAATTACAAAGCCCTCTGGCCTGCTCTTCATGGAACAGAGTATTACCCTTCACCGAAATGTAATGTTCTCTACAATGTCCTTTATGATATGGGAATTTACCCCAATATGACTGTTTTTCCATTTGAGCACATTCATCGTTTCTCATCTGAAGGCGATGCAGTTGAGCACTTCAAATCATATTACAAAGTTTCTGAGGAAAATCAGGTAGAAATCCTCAGGAATTATCTTAAAGATCATCTTGAAATCGACAACAACTCCGTTATTCTGAGAGCTATGAATACCAGGGTAAAGCTCTGGTGGGAAAAAGGAGATCTCAATTATGGCAATTAATAAAAAAAGAATAAATCTGAATGCTTTGATAACATGTATTCTAATAGCAGCTTTCCTGTTGATATCCGGTTGTGTGGACTCTGAGGAGGAAGCAACTACTACCGAACTTACAGTAGGCATTAGTACCGATGTGAACAACTGGTACCTTAGTCAGTTCCCTGATGGTGACGGCAGGTTTGTGTGGTCACAGGTATATGAGACACTGGTCCGTCTGGACACTGACCTGAATATAGAACCAGGATTAGCTGAATCATGGGAAACACCTGACAACGGTACGACCTGGATATTCCATCTGCGGGAAAATGTGCACTTCCACGATGGTACACCGTTGACTGCGGATGCTGTTGTGTTTTCCTATAGTGATGCATCTTATGTTAAAAAAATGGGTGCATTAAGAGCCCTGAAGTCCGTAGAAGCTGTAAATGATACTACAGTGAAATTCGTACTGGCTAAACAGATGTCACTTCCATTTTATCTTACACATGTCGCATGGCCTGTTATGAGCCCGAGTTGTGTCGATGATGATGGTAATTTCATATCGCCAATCGGAACCGGGCCATTCAAGTTTGAGAACCAGATCACTGATCAGGAAATAGTACTTGTAAGAAATGATGACTACTGGGGAGAAAAATCCGCACTTGACAGTGTCATATTTAAAGTAATACCTGAGGCTACTACCCGTGTCATGGCCCTTGAAACAGGAGAAATAGACATGGCTATCAAGCTGCCGGAATACGATGTTTCAAGGCTCGAAGAGGAAAATAATATTGAAGTCTACAGGACACTTACCACTTTCACCGATTTCCTGCAGTTTAATTGTAATAATGGTGTTTTCGAAGACAAAGAAGTCAGAAAAGCAGTAGCATATACAATAGACACTGAAGAAATGGTAGACACAGTCCTTGAGGGAATTGGAATGGCAGCACAGGGTAGAGCATTTACCCCAATAATGATGTATTCTAATCCTGATCTGGAATTGTATGAGCCAGATGTTGAAAAAGCCAAAGAGATACTGGCAGATGACGGATGGTCAGACTCTGACAATGATGGAACCCTGGACAAAGACGGTGAACCACTTACAGTGTCACTCATTGTTGGAAAAGGCGTATGGGCTTCCAGACATACTACAATGGCAGAAACAATTCAGGGTAGTTTACAGGAAATTGGTATGCATGTAGATATTAAGGTTCTTGAAAGTGCAGCGACCACCAGTCTTGAAAATGACGGAGACTTTGATATGCTTTTAAGAACCGGATACTTTGTCTGGGGACCATATCCACGCCATTTCTTTGTACATCAGTCATCCAGTCCATATTCACACTATAATAACTCAGAGTATGATGTACTGGCAAATGCGGCTGATTCTACAGTTGATGAGGACAAGCAACAGGAATTATATTACCAGCTCCAGGAAATGGTGCTAGAGGAAGTACCTGCTTTCTATCTGGTGCACGAAGAGAAGATAGTCGCTGCAAATTCTTATGTGAAAGGATATGAGATAACTTCAGAGGATCCATGGCTTAACCTCAACGGAGTATATGTCGAAAAAGAGCAATGAGTCTTATGACCATTGCTTTTATTTTTTTATTTCGTTAATGTTCTATTTCTAAACAGAAGGCATAGCAATTATGGTCGGGTAATATGCTGAAATACATCTCTAAAAGAATATTTCTCGTTTTTTTTGTAATTCTGGGGGTTACTATGGTAACTTTCTGTACAATGCATTTCGCACCAGGAGACCCGGAGGAAGTCATTGCGATTGCCAGATACGGGGAGGACCTTACACAGGAACAAATAGATTGGGTAAAGGTTACCGAAGGATTTGATGCGCCTGTCTATGTCCAATATCTGAAATGGCTGGACCATGTGCTGCATCTTGATCTCGGGCAATCGCTTGTGACATCAGACAACGTACTGGAAGAGATTATCACAAGATTTCCTGCCACAATGTTACTGGCATTTTCAAGCCTTCTTATATCACTGACGATTGCCATTCCTGCGGGAATTATCGGTGCCATTAAAAAAAATACAATAATAGGCCAGCTCTTTATGACAGGTTCACTGATAGGTGTGTCAATTCCTAATTTCTGGCTGGGATTGTTACTGATATGGTTATTTGCATATACGCTTCGCCTGTTGCCAAGTTATGGTTATGGGGGATTCAGTCATCTTGTTCTTCCGGCAGTTACGCTGGGAACATCCATGGCTGCCATCACAACCCGCCTGACACGTTCCAGTATGCTGGATGTACTCAACCAGGAATATATTGTAACAGCAAAGGCAAAAGGACTGGATAACAGGACAATAATACTGAAGCATGCATTGAAAAATGCAATGCTGCCGATAATCACATTTGCAGGAATGCAGCTTGGTTTCCTACTTGGTGGAAGTGTAATCGTTGAAACAATCTTTTCCTGGCCTGGAATTGGAAAATTGCTTGTGGATTCAATATATGCCAGGGATTTTTCTATGGTGCAGGGTTGTGTGCTGATTATCGGTATTACATTTGCACTCACCAATCTTGTAGTAGACATTGCATACGCATTCCTTGATCCGAGGATAAGATATGAATAAATCTGGCAGACAATACAAGAACAAAGCATTCAACAGATCACGCCTTCCGGAAGCTCTTATGCAGAACAGAACTGCAGTTTTTGGTGGTATACTAATACTTATGCTGACATTGGTTGCTGTTCTTGCACCTTATATCAGCCTGCATGATCCGCTTGAGCAAAATCGGGGAAACAGATTGTCATCCCCTTCTTTTGAGTATCCTTTCGGTACGGATAATCTGGGTAGATGTGTTTTTTCAAGAATAATCCTCGGTACCAGATATTCGCTTGGAATAGGGATACTGGTAGTTGCTATATCATCTTTTATAGGTACTACCCTGGGTATGGTTTCAGGCTACAATCGGGGAATTATTGATGAAGCCATAATGAGATTTGTGGATATAGTGCTGGCATTCCCAAGTATAATACTTGCTCTGGTAATTGCCGGTGCCCTTGGTCCAAGCTTATCGAATGTAATAATTGCTCTTGCCCTGACTCACTGGCCAGCTTATACAAGGCTTGTTAGAGGAATAGCATTTTCACTGAGGGAAAAGGAATTTGTTGAAGCTGCAAAAGCTTTGAGAGCTTCTGATATCTATATTATGCGTCGTCATATATTTCCGAACTGCATCAATCCTATCATAGTGCTTGCAACACTTGACATTGCAAATGCAATTATCTTTGCAACAGCCCTGAGCTTCCTTGGTCTCGGAATCCAGTCCCCTACTCCGGAATGGGGGTCAATGCTCAAAGCAGGAATTCCTTTTATGCGGACAGCACCGCTTCTGACGATATTTCCCGGAATTGCCATAATGACAATTGTTCTTGCCTTCAATTTTTTAGGTGATGGACTACGAGATATGTTTGATCCAAGAGGAAACGAATTGATGCTGGTGAATGAATGAGCTTGCTGAAAATAGAGAGACTTCGAGTATTATTCAGATCAGGGAATCGAATCGTAAAAGCCAACAACAGCATTGACCTGGAAGTTATGGAAAACGAGATAATCGGCATCATTGGTGAGACTGGATGCGGAAAATCTATACTTGGCAGGGCAATTATGACATTACTTTCGGAAAACACAGAGGTAAGTGGAAAGATCATCTACAAAGGTGAGGACCTGCTCTCCCTGTCTGAAAATAAATTACGGGATATCAGGGGCAAAAACATTAGCATTATACTTCAAAATCCTTCTGCCGCATTAAATCCTGTTTTCAGTATAGGGGACCAGATTTCAGAGGTCTTCCAGTATCATGATAAAATGAGTAAGCAGAATGCAGAAATAAAAACTGCCGGAATACTTGAAATGGTAGGCATTGATCCTTGCAGGATGAGGGAATTTCCTCACCAATTCAGCGGAGGGATGAAACAAAGGATTATGATTGCGATGGGAATGGCTTTCAGTCCTGAACTATTGATAGCTGATGAGCCTACAAAGGGTCTTGACCCTGATACAAAGAAAAGTATTATAAATCTTCTTAATAGGCTGGTTCGAAGCAGGAACATGAGTATGATTCTTATAACACACGATCTTGACGTTGCAGAAAAGATGTGTGATCGTATTGCTGTGATGTATGCAGGTGAAATTATTGAACTTGCACCCGTCTGTGATATCCTTGCAGAACCAGGACACCCTTATACGCAGGTACTGTTAAGATCTCTTCCTAAGAAAGGGTTAAGGTCAATTTCAGGAGAAAGTCCCAGTCTTAGTTCTCCACCCTCAGGATGTCGCTTTCATCCAAGATGTGAGTATGTAATGGATATATGCAAGCAAGAACATCCGGAACTGTTTTTTACCGATACTGGAACAGAGGTCAGGTGTTTCCTGTATAATGGAGGTCAGGATCAGTCATGACTTTACTATCGGTAACCGGTCTGAAAAAATATCATTACTCCGGCCTTATTAACAGAAAAGAAATAAGAGCTGTTGATGGTGTTGATTTTGAAATTGGCAAAGGTAAAGCTTTGGGACTGGTGGGGAACAGCGGATGTGGAAAAACAACAGTTGCAAGGACAGTGCTGCGACTGACAGACCCCACAGCAGGAAATATAGTTTTCGAAGGAATGGATATTACAAGGCTAAAAGGCCGAAGTCTTAAACCTCTTGGCAGGCGGATGCAGATTATTTTTCAGAATCCGGAATCATCGCTAAATCCTGCAATGAAGGTATATGATGCTCTTCTGGAACCACTTAGAGTGCATAAACTATGCAATTCAGGTGAGGAAGAACAGAATGTCCGGGATCTGATTGAAACTGTCAATCTGAATGAAGAACTTCTGTTCCGGTACCCGCATGAGCTGAGTGGAGGGCAACTGCAAAGAGTTGTCATTGCCCGGGTTTTAAGTCTTAATCCGAAACTGATTGTTGCGGATGAGGTTACATCAATGCTTGATCCCCTAGTCCAGTCTCAGATTTTGAATTTACTGAAAGATCTGCAAAACAGGTTAGATATAAGTTATCTGTTCATTTCTCACGATATGAATGTTGTGGAATGGATGTGCGATGATATTGCAGTGATGGATAAAGGAAAGATCGTTGAATGGAAATAATCATCTTATAACTTATTTTTAAATTAAACAACAGGAAGTTAAAATATGAATTCAGCAAAGGAATTAATGAAAAGGCCGGAAGTATGTTCAGATGAATTAATTAAATTTATAGACGATTCTATGAATGGTTTCAGAAAATATAAGATCCTCACTACAGCTGTGAAGCTACAGCTTTTTGAATATACAAATGATCCCGTTTCATCTGAAGAACTGGCAGCAAAGATGGGATGCAATCCGGAAATGGTACCATTGCTTTGTGATGTTCTGTGTGAATGCGGTCTTCTCGTATCAAACGAGGAGAAATATTCGAATACCGAATTAACTAAAACTTATCTGGTTAGCGATTCACCATTTTCACAGTTAAATTATCTACGTGACATGGAACGAAGCATAGCAATGTGGGAAAAGCTGGATGAGATTATTACCAACGGTCCGGTAATTGTTGATAAACAGAGTTTCTTTGGAGACAGGGTAATTCATTCCATGGCAGAAAATGCTAAATGTGGAATGCTTCAGGAAGTTGTTGAAACTGTCACAGAGAACATTGATTTTGAGAGTGTCAGGAAAATGCTTGATCTTGGTGGTGGTCATGGACTGTATTCCATAGCTTTTGTAGGCCAGAATAAAAAACTGAAGGCATTTGTTTTTGATCTTCCACAGGTGACCGAACACACAAAGATGTATGCTGAGAAATATAGAACTGATCAGGTTGATGTAATACCGGGTAATTTCTTCACAGATGATATTGGTTCTGGGTACGATATCGTATTTTCATCATTGAACCCTGGCGGAAGGGTTCCTGACCTGATCCCAAAGATTGTTTCTGCATTAAAACAGGGAGGGATATTTGTTAACAGACAGGTACCCGGCGGGGATTCTGGTTCGATGGAAACACTCAACTGGAATCTGTGGACATTTGATGACACTAAAAAAGCAAGATCTCAGTTTAGTTTTGAAAACAGTGTTTCTCTGGATGAGTATATTGATATTCTGAAGGCAAACAATCTTGATGTTTTTAAGGAAATTGATCTTACTGATGGTTCCAGAATTGTTTTTTCACGCAGGATGTGATCACTTTTTCACATCTTTGAATATTTGTAATATATCGGATACATGAGTAAGGAACAATCTTTTATATCTAAAGATTTCATATGGAGAAAGTCAGTCCAAAATATGACATGATTTTATAAGATTAAGATGATAAACATCTGATATATTCCTGAAATTCTAAATGAAAGAGAGGATTAATTTTGTTCCCAAGTAAGAAAGTCCAGAAATTAGTTGGATCTAAGGTCCAGGTAGAGATGAAAGGTGATCTTCACCTTCTCGAAGGAACTTTAAAAAGTGCAGACGATTATATGAATCTCCATATGACCGATACTGTAGAGGTCGCAAACGGTGAGCGTCTGCGTTCCCTTGGTTCTGTCGTGTTGCGTGGAAACAATATCATTCTTGTTGTTCCTATGGAAGAATAAACTCTCAGTGGAAAATAGTATGAGTGTCGAAGAGAGTGCATACAATCTTATTCGCGAAAGCAAGGAAGGCATTTTCCAGAACGAGCTCTGGAAGATGCTGGAAATTGATAGTCGTAAATGTTCCAGGGTAGTTTCTAAGCTTCTCGATGAGGATCTTATCACCCGCGAGCAGGCTGTCTCCAATGGAGCCAGGACTTACCTTCTGAAAGTTAAGGAAGAGGAGAAGCCCTGCTTCGATCTCCTGTTATCAGGAGAATTGTTCTCTCCTTGCGCAGGATGCAGGGATGCATGCCAGCCTGAGATATGTGGAAGGCTTACTACATGGGTCGAAAACCTCAATGACAATGAGGAAACGGCTGAAATGTGCTGATTACGGCGAAAGGTATAAATACAATATATGCCATGTTGGAGTCGCTTCACTAAAGCGAAATCAACGTGCTCCGGTAGTGTAGTCCGGCCAATCATTCCGGCCTTTCGAGCCGAAGACTCGGGTTCGAATCCCGGCCGGAGCACCAAATATTTTTGGCTAGTTTTTCTAACTTTTAATTCAGGTTTTGATTCCTTATTATCGAAACAAAACATAATACTTTTTATTTTACCTACTCCATTTTTCATTATGGCATTACCACTAGGAATAGGAATACCAACTAATGCAGATATCTCTAAAGCATGTGATGAATTTGAAACATACGAAACTAGGGATGTTATGTATAAAGTCTCAATGTTGCACATGAAAAGTCATTGGGAAGAACCAGAGGGGATGACAGATGCTATTGGAGTTTTGCTGTTATCATGGAATCAACAGTTTTACAGAATTCACAGAGGTTTAAATCTTAAAAAAGTAGAAGATTGTATCATAGACAACATGTCTTATCTTAATGAATTCAAAAAAAGAAAAATAATTTCCTTATCAGATGAAGATGAGGATAATATTAAAAGGATATTTAATGAATTCAATAATGCCCTTCAGGGATTAGATGGCACCAAAAGCCCAGTATCAACAGCAAAAGCACTTCATTTATTGGTTCCTGATTTTTTCCCATTATGGGATGCGAGTATAGCAAGAAAATACAAGGTGTACTATACTAAGAACCCTGATGAGAAGTATCTCTTATTTTGCAAGTATTCTCAAACAATTTATGACCAAGTCAAAGAATACAAATCATTACCTGAAAAATCAATACTAAAAATAATTGATGAATATAATTATTCCAAATATTCAAGAGGATGGATTTAAGATAAACACCCAAAACTCAAAGCAAAAATCTTTTTTCTCAGAATCTTGTTCTTAATAATGGCAAAAAATGAACGCTACAGAAGAGATAATAGAATGTAATGTCTTCCATGAAGAAATACAAACAAATTCAAAAGTACTCATTGATTTTCTGGTGAGTAAAAGGAATTTACACTGGGAAGTTTATAAAAATATAGAAAACAAAGCGATTCAATTATTATTGTCAAACGGTGTAATATTAGGTCTGTTAATCAATATAGTTATTAATTTTCCAGAATTAGAAGGAAGAGTCCATTCTAATTTTTTAAATTTAGATTATCATTTTTTAGGGATAACTATTATTTTATATGCCATATCCATGTTTTGCAGTATTTATGTGATATCAAAAACATTGTTCTTAGATACGTTTACCGATAAAGGATTTATAAAACAGAATGTTGAAGCAACAATAAATCGTTTTATACTAGAACCTAGTGCTTATTGCCTAAATAACAATCTGCTATTTGAAATAATAAATGAATTACATGCCGAGTTAGAACTGTTAAAGAAAAAGAATACATCTAATTCTATCATCATCAATGTAGGAATTGTATTTTTTTCATTAGGTGTACTTATCATAATACTCTCAATATTGTCTATTATTTGATTCGATACATCATTTTTAACATTTCAAAGTTAGCAGTTTCAAACAACCAGATATTGAAGAAGCCACATCATCAAGATGCTAACCTCCTCACAAACGATAACTGTTTATATAATGATGCTATCTTTCGAGCAATTATAAAAACAGAAATTGCAGCTTTTAATTACGGAATAAATGTCATAATTCGACTTACAAGATAATTTGTTTTCTTTGTAATTTTGTTCTGATATCATATTCACTAGCTTTTGCATATTAACTCGAGGTTCACATGTCATTTGATAATCTTAATCTAATTTACCCACTACAGCGCGCATTAAAAGAGGAAGGGTACACAACCCCTACCCCTATACAAAAACAATCCATTCCCCATCTTCTTGGCGGCAGGGATATGATAGGTATTGCCCAGACAGGTACAGGCAAAACCGCTTCATTTATTTTACCTATTTTACACAACATGTCGGAAGCTCACAAGAACACACGCAAAAGATATCCCCGTGTTCTTGTGCTTGCACCAACAAGGGAACTCGCAGCCCAGATAGGTGATAGTTTTAGCACGTATGGACGCTATACACGATATAAGCACACAGTTATCTTTGGTGGTGTAGGGCAAGGCCCCCAGGTGAAAGCCATCTCCAAGGGTGTAGATTCACTTGTAGCGACTCCCGGAAGACTTCTTGACCTGATAGACCAGGGACATGTAAAACTCTCTGAGGTCGAGTATTTCGTACTTGATGAAGCAGACAGAATGCTTGACATGGGATTTGTCAATGATGTCTACAAAGTCGTTGAAATGCTTCCGCAAAAGAGACAATCACTTTTCTTCTCAGCAACCATGTCTCCTGAAGTTTCAAAACTTGCAAGGAAAATGCTGACCAATCCTGTTACCGTGGAAATAACACCACAGGCAACAACTGTAGAACGTATAAACCAGTTCGTATTCTTCGTTGATTCAGAGAACAAGAACGAGTTGATACTTCAGTTACTCAGAAGCAGACATCTTGAATGTGTACTTATCTTTACCAGAACAAAACACAGAGCTAACAAAGTAGCCCAGATGCTTAATAAAAACAGGATCCCTGCTGATGCCATTCATGGAAACAAGTCCCAGACACACAGGACAAAAGCCCTTCAGGACTTTAAATCAGGACAACTCCGCGTGCTCGTTGCAACTGACATAGCAGCCCGTGGAATAGACGTTGATGATATTTCTCACGTAATTAACTACGACCTGCCAAACGTTTCTGAAAGCTATGTACACCGTATAGGTCGTACAGCAAGAGCAGGAGCTGACGGAACAGCATTCTCATTCTGTGCTGCGGATGAGCGTGATTTCCTCCGTGAGATCGAAAAGCTCATCAGAATGGAGATTGAAGTTGCAGAACATGAATTCCATTCTGAAAAAGCAAAGAACGCTACTGGAGATGCTGCAAAACCTGAACCAAGACAATATGGAAGACCAGGTGGAAAGTCCGGCTACAAAAGAGGACAGGGCAGAGGCAAAAAAGGTGAAGGTAAAGATATAAATAAGAAGAGCGGCAGCAAAAAATATGGCAGTAATCAAGGTAGCCGAAGCAGTGGGAACAATTCAGGTGGAGGCAGACCAAAAAGGAATAGTTCCGGCAAAGGTAAGAGCAGTAGCGGTTCACCTTCCAAATTCGGAAATAGAAGATAATCCCGGAACAGATCAGAACCCTGTTCCTTTTTTTTCAAAAAGCATTATCTGATTTAATTGTTAACCGAAAACACTAACATCTGATACTAACCTTATACTGTCTAATCAGGACGCAAGAATGCAGTTCTGTAATGCTTATAAAAAACGTAAGTGACCTTAAATGAAATATATTTTCCAGTTCGCCATCATCCTTGCAATCTGTTATCTTGGCGACCTGATTCACAGTTTCTTTCACATCCCAATTCCCGGAAATGTTCTGGGAATGGTTTTGCTTCTGATATTGTTGCTTTCAGGACTTGTCAAACTCTCCATGATAGAGGAGGTAAGCAATTTCCTGCTGAAACACCTGTCATTTTTCTTCATCCCGGCAGCAGTTGGACTTATTACCTGTTTCACGGTACTTGAAGGAAAGTGGACTGCACTCCTCATAATTTCCGTAGCCTCGACCTTCATTATTGCAGTTGTTACAGGTGCAACGGTACAGATACTTATCAAAAGGAGGCAGTCCCCTGAATGAACTTGTGTATGGGTTTGTGCAGTCTCCCGTGTTTGGAATAGGAATTTCCCTGCTGACATTTTCTGCAGGTATCCAGATCCACAAAAAGACAGGCTCGCCCCTAATGAACCCGCTGGTTCTCAGCATGTTAATGATAATAGCCCTGCTTCTGAGTTTTCATATCAGTTTTGATGATTACAACAATGGAGGCCAGTTCATATCATTTTTCCTTGGGCCTGCAACTGTTATTCTTGCTGTTCCCCTATACCGGAAAATCAGTTTGCTGAAAGAGAATGTATTTCCGATAATTGCAGGAATTAGCATTGGTTCAGCGGCAGGAATTGCCAGCATTATCGTTATGTGCAAGATGTTCGGGCTTGATGAAATTCTAAGCGTTTCCATGATCCCAAAATCAGTTACAACACCTATTGGAATTGAGATATCCAACCAACTTGGTGGTCTGCCTTCAGTAACCGTGGCTGCAATAGTTTTCACCGGTATTGCAGGTGTTTTGCTTGGACCCATGGTTTGCAAGTTATTCAAAATTGAAAATGAGGTTGCTCTGGGAGTGGCTATCGGTACTTCATCACATGCACTTGGCACGACCAAGGCTGTAGAACTTGGCGAGACTGAGGGCGCAATGAGTGGGCTTGCAATCGGGATTGCAGGGCTGGTTACTGTATTTCTGGCTCCTTTGCTGGCAAAACTACTGTTGTAAAATTATAAGCTTTGTAGAAATTCTGTTATTAAAATTTCAAGGAAAGTCGACTGGTTTTGTCAGGACAATATGATCTATCGTAGATTATGAATTACCCGAAGGGGCCGGCGAAGGCGGCGTTTTCCTACAAGAAAAAACAAAATAATCAGAAAATATCCTGTACTTTCTTTGCAAGCCTTCCGTAGAATTCTCTCTATAAATGCAATAATCTCCAGACTAATTTTCTGTATAGCAGCATAGGAATGTGCCGCCTTCGGCGGATAGTCACTTTGTTTTTAGATTGTAGCTTGTTTTTGTGGGCACGAAAAAGAGCAACGTTTGCGTCGCTTGTATAAACAGGATTTCTACAGAGCCAGATTATATTTTATTTAAATCCGGGTCTAGGAGAGTAAACCAGAATGTAGCTCCATTTTCTGGCTTGCCGCTTGCTCCCACCTTACCACCATGGCGAAGAATAATTCTCTGCACTATTGCAAGACCAACGCCCGTCCCTTCAAATTCCTCAGCCTTATGGAGTCTCTGGAAAACACCAAACAGTTTGTTACAGTATCTCATATCAAATCCTGCTCCATTATCTTTTATGTAGTATGTAATTTCCTTATCTTCTTTGTGGCAACTTACATTTATTTCTGGTACGTTTTTCCCGGATGAGAACTTGACAGCATTTGACAACAGATTAAATACAACCTGCTGGATCAGTATCTGATCGCCATAACAGTCATCAAGCTTCTCAACGTTGAATTTTATCTTTTCTCTGGAGGAAGGGGCAGTCACTTCATTAAAGACAGAACTCATCATATTGTTCATGTTTATTCTTGAGTTCCTGATATCTGTTCTCGCAAGTCTTGAGAATGCAAGTAATTCATCAATAAGTATGCTCATTTTGGATGCGTTGTTCTCAATTACAGAGCAGATCCTTTTTGCTTCATCATCCAGCCGGGAACCGTAATCCTCAACAAGTATTTTAGAAAAACCATTAATTGCCCTCAGCGGTGCTCGCAGATCATGGGATATAGAATAACTGAATGCTTCAAGCTCTTTATTTGCAGTTATAAGCTGGGCTGTACGTTCCTCAACACGCTGTTCCAGTTCCTCATTAAGTCTTTGAAGTTCTTTTCGATGGCGTTTACGTTCGGTAATGTCGGTGACAATCACCTGTATAGCAACTTTGTTGTTATATGTCAAAGGCGAAGCGATAACTTCAACGTCCAGAGGAGTCCCATCAAAACGCAGGTAAACATCTTCTATCGGGTATAGTCCTTTCTCACCGCCAAGCATTCTTGGAATCCGCTGTTTTCCCTTTTCAAAATTCTCAGGAAGCATGATTGATTTTATATCTTTACCGACAATTTCATCCATAGATCTGGCACCAAGCAGCCTGACTGCTGCAGGGTTTGCAAAAACGATCTTTTCATCTTGGTGAATAGCAATTCCTACCGGAGCTACTTCAAGGATATTGCGATAGCGTTCTTCACTTTCATGTAGTTTATTCTCAGCGTTTTTACGCTCAGTAATATCCTGCAACGTACCTGTTACTTTGACTACTTTTCCATCTACCACTTTTGGTCTTCCACTTGTTCTGACCCATTTATGCCTGCCTTTTGCAGTTACAAATTCCAGTTCAAGGTCATAAGAAATTCCTTTTTCAGCAACATCATTGAACGCTTTTTCGATTATTCCCCTGTATTCGTTCGGATAAAAAGACAAAGCATTTTCAGCGTTTATATTCTCAAAGTTCTTAAGTTCATGAATTCTGACTGCTTCTTCTGTCCATTCTGACTTACCGGATATCAGGTCAATTTGCCATCCGCCTATTTTAGCTATTTTCCCAACTTCACCCAGCAGTGCTTCATTTTCATGCAGTGTTTCTTCTGCTTCTTTTCTTTCTGTAATGTCATCTGAATAAACCAATGCTGCAAAAGGATGACCACGTTCATCCCTTACCGGCTGAATACTTGTTCTGTACCATTTTTTTTCTTTGTTGATAATTACATCTGTTTCCATTTTTATGCCGGAATTGCCTTTTATAACTCTTTTAATATCGGACATTATCATATCCGTTTCATCGACAGAAAAAAGGTCATGCACACACATTCCGATCATAGTCTCAGGTTCCATTCCAAAGTTTGCAGCAGCAATTTCATTGAGATACAGGTAGCAACCATCCGGGTCAACCATGGAAATTGCAGCATCGGAGCTGCTTAAAAGACTGCGATATCTCTCTTCACTTTGTTTAAGGGCATCTTCTGCTTTTTTACGTTCGGTTATATCAATACCCATACTAATTACAAGCCTGTTTCCTTTGGAATCAAATCCAAGAGGGGCGGAACTGAATAACCATGTACGCTTATCACCATTTTTGGTTATAATTTCAAGTTCACCTTCATCTATTCTTGATTCAAGCTGGTACAACCTGTCTATAACTTCCCTGACGGCTTTTTTGTTTTCACCGTATGCCCGTTCAGTCCATTTTTCGATGGTTGGAATATCCTGATGTGAATATCCTGATATTTCTTCCCAGACATTGTTTATAAAAACAACAGAACCGTGTTCATCATGTATCATTATAGGAACAGGGGCATTCTGGAGAGAAGCCCTGAACTTTCTCTCACTTTCTTTAATCTCTTCCTCCATTCTGTAGCTTTCAGTTACGTCCCTGAATACTATCACAACACCAGTTATGTCTCCGTTTTCGTTCTTTATAGGAGCTCCGGAATCAGCAATATGATACTCATTTCTATTTTTCGATATCAATTTTGTATGATTGGCCAGACCAACAGTTTTTCCGGTTTCCAGGACTTCTTTTACAGGGTTTTCCACTTTTACATATGTTTTTGCATTTACAATATTGAAAACCTGATTCAGATTTATGTTATATGCTTCACTCTCGCTCCATCCTGTAAGTTTCTCAGCTGTTGGATTCATGCTCACAACATTTCCATTCAGATCTGTAGAAATAACCGCATCACCAATGGATTTAAGAGTAATACGGAGCTTTTCCTCATTTTCAGAGAGAGCTTTGTCTATTTTTGTATGGGCAGTTCTGTCCCTGATAAAACAGAAAAATGAAGGTTCATCGGTTTCCAGATATGATATGCTGGCTTCTATATCCAGTATGTTGCCATCTTTTGCCCTGTGTTTTGTTTCAAAAAAGTCTTTGCCCTTTTTACGTATCTGCTGAATATGGTCTTCTATCTGCTTTGCAGTTTCCCTGGCTTCCAGATCGGATATTGTCATGCCCAGCAGCTCTTCACGGGTATATCCGCTAATGTCGCAGTAAGCACGGTTTACATCTGTGACTCTTCCTTCCAGATCGAAGTGTAAATAACCATCGATGGAGTTCTCTATTGCAATCCTGTAGATGTTATCCTTAATGTGTATATGTCCGGTGTGAGCCTTACAAGCTGAAGAATCAGTATTTATTGTATTCTTTTTTATCGAATCAGATAAATGATCATCCATGTATACCCCAACCCATTGACAAATAATTTGCTTTTAGTAAACCCACTGTAAAATTTTATTCATTTTAATAATTAATTAAACTTTCGGAGGAGGTTAATTTTTTGTGTAGCTACAAACAGTAAAATAGACATGTGACATGTTTTTCAATAACTCCTTTTTGTGGATGAATTTTTTGTGAGTGATTATACTATTTGCTTGCCAAAAAGTAGATGAACGTGAATGTCATAGATTTGTATACTTATTCTGGTGATCGTATGATCCTTATTCAAAGAAGATATCAGGATGTCGCTGACGAGATCGATGAAAAAGATATTGACCGTGTTAAGCTGAACCTTGGCATAACAAGGAAAGTCTGCTGCGGTGGCAGGGAAAAGAAGGATTATGACCTCGGCTGGATCGAGAATCCAAAGGACATGAAGATCACGACTGTAAAGGATTATGAAATAAAAGACAGGGTGCTTGAGGTATGGATTGAGCCTTAACTTTTTTCCTATTCAATTTTCAGTTGGAACCTACCTGTATGTTAACTTACAAAATTGAATGCAATTGCAATTGTTGTACCTGCAATAAAACCCATCGTCCCATAAAATATTGGTACAAACATGTACATGAGTAGCGTAATTGCCATTTCAGTTCTGGTAACTGCTATCATAAGTCCGAATCTGCTGCCATTCTCTATTAAAAATGGTGTTATTGCCAGGGTCAATAGTGCGTAAAAGAGGAAACTTATAATTCCTGAGTAAAGTGCAACTATTTTACCCAACGACAGAGGATTAACCTTCTTAACACGCATAGTTGGCATATTTCCTGCCCCATTTTCAGATTGTTTCAAGTGAAGCAAATGCTGTTTTTCTAGATTTCCTGGTTCTCTTCAACATCGTGTGGGTAATTTTAACAACAATGTCTTATTGCCAATAGAAAATGGGTGATTCTCCACATGATAAATACAAGCTGAGATTTTATGAATCCCTGTCATGTGACACTATCCATTCTTATATCCCGGATATGAGCCGTAAATTTGGAACAGATTTCCAATGTAATCCCTTTCAAATTTACCCACTCGATGCTGTGGAGATCCGATTTTCTATTTCCATTTCCAGTCCACCAATGTATCCGCTTGCAGTATTGAATATAATTGCAGCAATAAGACCTGTGATCAAACCAATGTTACCATGAGTAATATCCAGAAAAGTCCAAAAAAGAAACCCGATACTCCTGCGACAAGTGCGATGACTTTTCCAAGAGATAATACATTTACTTTTGTGATGATAACATTTGTCATTTTTGTGTATAAAGGTAATATGAAAAAAATGTTTTAAAGTAAGTCCGGATTAAATGTTCGTAAAAGTTTTCAGTCTAACTCTATCTCCAGTCCTCCGGTAAACCCGGTCACAGCGTTGTATATCAGTGCCGTTATTATTCCTGATATAAGTCCCAGAACTCCATAGAATATCGGTAGTGTTATTATTGATCCTACTCCGAACAACAATCCTGCAAGTGCTCCTTCATTACCCATAAGTGACCCCATCATTAGTGACATCAGGGTCATCAAAGCCCCCAGGATGAGCCCCATTATTCCGTAAACTGCACCAAATATTTTTCCAAGGGATAGTACCCCTATTTTGTTAATGTACTGTGTTGCCATAAAACAAACTCCTTAACAGTATTGTAGAATATATTGGATCTACATAAAAAGATAAGCAAAATGATTTTTGTAGGAATTGTAACTTATTTAGTTCTATTTATTTCCAAGATGAACTATCCGTCTGTCAAAGGTACACAATAAGAAGTCTTAAATATTATAACATCAGTAAATGCCTTCCGGATATATGCCAGTTACAGGCATAACTTAAAAATAGATTTAAGGAGACCTGCCATGCAAAAACCAGAAACTCATATATTTATTTGCGCAAGTACAAGACTAAACGGAATAGTAAAGGGCTCATGCCAGAACAAATCATCGCATAATCTGGTAGCAATGTTTAGCGAAGAGGTAATGGACAGAGACCTGGAAGGTGAAGTGATGGTCACTGCCACCGGATGTGTAGGTCTTTGCGAAAAAGGACCTGTAGTAATGATCTATCCCCAGCAGATATGGTATGGCGAGGTAACTGAAGATGATATCGAAGACATACTTGATGCAATAGAGGAAGGCGAGGTCGTAGACAGATTAGCCATATCATGAAAATAAATACGATTTTTTAAAGCGAGTTGTTCAATTTTATTGAATTACTCACTTCATATTTATATAGGTCGATACTAATTATTCTAAAAGTAGTAAACCAGTAAAACTAATCGTATATCATATCAGCGCTGGTCATACATCCGCAGTTGGAACAATAATAAATGACGTTCATTCCTAGCCTCTGCTTCTTTAGCATGTTCTTACACTTCTTGCAGGATTTTCCTGTCTGGTTTTCCATTCAGAGTCCTCCTTCACTAAGTACAGCTTCTTCGAACAACATTATTGAGTCCATTCTTGCAGTGTTTTCTCTTGTCCAGTAGCCGCATGTTTCACAGACCATTATACCATTTGGTAATCTGTGAAAATCCCCATGGCATTCCGGACACTTTTTTAAAGATCCCATTTTTTAACTCCTTTATCTTCCCGTTACTGTAGTTTTGCAGTTAGAGACACATCGCTAGTACAATGTATCAATAACTCTTCTCTCACAGGCCAAGACATTCCCATTTCTTTGCCTGATCTTAAATTAGAGCCAGATGGCTCAATTCCCACTTGCCAGTATATTTGTGTTACTAGTATTTAAAAGAATCTAAATAAAATTAGTATTATATTTGAGGATTTCTAATTAGCTCTGAAATTCCCCATTCTAATTAGACATATTATTTTCAGTAAAATCTTCCTACGTCCTGCACGGTCATTGATACGATTCTTTTCACAGCCTTCAATGTTAAGTTGAATATAACAAAAAGATAAAAATAGCTCTTAACTGACCATTTATTGGATCTCGACTTCCAGACCACCGACGAAACCGATTGCTGTGTTGTATATAAGAGCGGTTACCACTCCTGAACAGAAACCAAAAATTCCATATAATATTGGTAGTGCAATAATTGCACCTATTCCGAAAAACACCCCAAAGAACATTCCAAATAATCCTCCACCTCCCCCTAAGGCTGCTAATGTCGTGAATGCTCCTACTATGAGTCCGAAAATTGCAGAAGCTGCCGCAGATACCATTCCGAGTGAAAATACTCCGATTCTAGTAATATATTGTTTTGCCATAAAATCCATCCAATTAATATTATTTTTAGATGTGCAATTATTATATAAATATATTTGTGTTTTTCTTTTTATTTATTAATAAGTCGCCATTTAGATGTATGGATGAATATATGGCAGGTTTTACTGAAGAAATTGAAGGGAACGAAACTAAAAAACAACACAATAGGCTGAATATATTGTCTCCTCCTCTCTCCATAAAGTTAAAAAAGACCAGGGAGTGGATTTCCAGTCGTTCGGTCACTTACTCTCTTTTATCCCCTTCTCAACCTCCACCACCTTCAGCGCGATCTTCATCACAGAATCCGGGTTCAGTGAAATAGAATCAATACCTTCCTTCACCAAGAACTCCGCAAACTCCGGGAAATCGCTTGGAGCCTGGCCACAGAGACCACTGTGCTTATTGTTTCGCTTTGCGCCCTGCACAGCCATTGACACAATTTTCTTCACAGCCTCGTCCCGTTCATCGAAAGAGGAAGCAAGGATCTCAGAATCTCTGTCAACGCCGAGTGTCAGTTGAGTGAGGTCGTTTGATCCAATAGAGAAACCATCGAAGTACTGGCTGAACTCGTCTATCAGCAGTACATTGCTTGGGATCTCGGTCATCATGTAGACCTGAAGGCCGTTCTCTCCCCTGACAAGACCATTCTTTTTCATCTCCTCCAGCACCTTTTCAGCTTCCTCGATGCGACGGCAGAACGGGATCATAAGGATCAGGTTTGTCAGTCCCATCACATCTCTCACTTTTTTCATGGCTTTGCACTCAAGAGCAAAGCCCTCACGGTAGCGTTTATCGTAATAACGTGAAGCACCTCTGAATCCCAGCATAGGGTTGTTCTCTTCAAACTCAAAGTACTCTCCACCAATCAGGCTTGCATACTCATTGGACTTGAAATCACTCATACGCACGACCACAGGCTTCGGGTAGAATGCTGCTGCAATTGTCCCTACACCCTGGGCAAGTTTCCCAACGAAAAAATCAGCTTTATTCTCATATCTGCCGGTCAGTTTGTCAATCTCCTCCAACACATCCTCATCCTCAACCTTCTCAGGGTGGATAAGCGCCATGGGATGCACCTTGATGTAGCTTGTGATGATAAATTCAAGTCTTGCAAGCCCTATACCGTCATTCGGTATCATTGACAGGGCAAAAGCTTCCTCGGGGTTTCCGAGATTCATCATGATTTCGGTCTTTGTTTTCTCAATCCCTTCCAGTTCAACAATTTCAGTATGGAACGATAAGGTTCCTTCATACACCCTGCCTGCATCCCCTTCTGCACAGCTCACCGTTACATCCATACCATTTTCCAGTATCTCCGTGGCATTCTCAGCACCCACAACCGCCGGAATACCAAGTTCTCGGCTCACAATAGCAGCATGACATGTCCTACCACCCTTGTTTGTAATAATAGCAGCAGCCCTCTTCATAACAGGTTCCCAGTCAGGAGTTGTTGTGTCTGCCACAAGAACCTCCCCTGTGTTAAATTCGTTCAACTGAGAAACATCAGGAATAACATGCACTTTCCCGGTTGCTATTTTCGCTCCCACACTCCTTCCAGTAACAATGACACCTGAGGTATCATCCAGATAATAGGTCTCAAGAACATCCTTTCGCTTCAGGGATTGTACCGTTTCCGGTCTTGCCTGGACTATGAACAGCTCACCTGTCTCGCCGTCCTTTGCCCACTCAATGTCCATTGGGACGTGTTTTTCTCTTTTCTGCGAGTAGTGCTCTTCAATGGTCACTGCAAAATTTGCCAGTTGCAGCACCTCATCATCACTGATGCAATACTGCTTCCTCTCAGCCTCAGGGACATCGACATTACGTGTAAGCACGCGGGAATCTCCACGCCCGTATATCATCTTAATCTCTTTACTTCCCTTCTGCTTTTTGATAATTGGTTTAAAATTCGCATTCAGTGTAGGTTTGAAAACATAGAACTCATCAGGATTTACAAGTCCCTGTACAACATTCTCACCAAGACCGTATGCTCCGGTAATAAATACAACATTCTCAAAACCGGTTTCAGTATCAATTGTGAAAATAACTCCACTTGATGCAAGGTCTGAGCGAACCATTTTCATAACACCAATGGAAAGTCCAACTGCAAAGTGGTCAAAACCGTTATTCACCCTATAGGAAATTGCCCTGTCAGTGAAAAGTGATGCAAAACACCTGTTGCAGGCATCTTTTAGTGAATGGTAACCGTGAATGTTCAGGTATGTCTCCTGCTGTCCCGCAAAAGATGCATTCGGAAGATCCTCGGCAGTTGCAGAACTACGGACTGCAACGTCAGTATCCTCTCCGTACTGTTCACAGAGTTTATCGTAAGCCGCTTTAACTTCATCCCACAGACCATCTGGAATTCCTGCATCAAGTATTAGATTCCTTGCTTTCTTTCCTCTTTTAGCAAGGTCAGTGACATCATCAATATCGAGTCCTTCAAGCGTCTTTTTCAGATCATCAACTATTTCTGCTGACTCTAAAACATGCCAGTAGGCATCTGCAGTTATGGCAAAGCCATTTGGAATTTTGATATCCTTGTTTGTAAGCTCCCTGTACATTTCTCCAAGAGAGGCGTTCTTGCCTCCGACCAGAGGTACGTCGTCAATACTAATTGCTTCAAACCAGCTAACGTATTTGCTGCCTGTCATTTTATTCCCACTCTGTTCCTAATTTTCTTTAGATGTAGGTACTATTGTCTTTGAACACTATTATTGTTTGTGGAAGACATTGATTAAAACCAGATTTACCCGGGTTATACAACAATACTATAAACCAGAGTACCAATTGAAGTGCAAAACACATTGAATAAATATCACATTCAGGAGCATACAATGGGCACACAAATAGGCATGTTACTCACCAAAAACCCAATAACGTACGAGGAACTCTCAGGAAAAGTAATAGCAATAGATGCATACAACACCATCTACCAGTTCCTCAGTGCCATCCGTCAGCGTGACGGCTCGATGCTCACGGATTCATCAGGCAACCCTGTATCTCATCTCACAGGACTCTTTTCAAGAACAAGCAGGCTCAGGGAAGCAAACATAAAACCCATTTTCATCTTCGACGGCAAACCGCCGGAAATGAAGAAAGAAACCCTTGAAAAACGCAAGGAATGTAAGGAAAATGCAGCCCTTAAGTTAGAGATTGCAAAGGATGAAGGCAATCTCGTGGATATGAAAAAATACGCCCAGGCAACATCCCGCATAACGCCTCAGATACTTGATGAATCAAAAAGATTGCTTGAACTCATGGGAATTCCCTGGATGCAGGCAAAATCCGAAGCAGAAGCACAGGCCTCCTACATGGTTTCCTGTGGAGATGTGGATTTTGTAGGTTCACAGGATTATGATGTTTTCCTGTTTGGAGCTGAAAATGTCATTCGTAACCTTGGAAGCACAGGAAAGAGAAAATTACCGGGACAAAAGAAGTATGTAAAGAAAACTCCCGAACACATCTCACTTACATCCTGTCTGGAAGAACTTGAACTAACTCGTGAGCAATTGATTGACCTTGCCATCTGTACAGGTACCGATTTTAATGAAGGTATTCATCGAGTAGGTGCAAAGACAGCCCTGAAGCTCATTAGAAAATATGGTGACATTGATACAATAATCAGAGAAGAGAATAAGGATATCCGGGCATGTGCTCCACTTGAAGAGATAAAGGAATTCTTCCTGAATCCGCCTGTTACTGAGGATTACAGTTTCAGGTGGAAAAAACCGGATTCAGATGCATTATTTGATTACCTTGTAAGTGACAGGGATTTCTCTGAAAAGCAGGTTTTGAAGAATATACAGGTATTGGATGAAAGGGCTGTTTCTGAGTGTCAGTCTTGTCTTGATGACTGGTAAAATTTAAGCTCAATAAGGTGAGACCGTCTGATTAGAGTGGAGAGAGTTTAGAGCTAATTAGAAATCCTTTCAATAAAAAACACTACCATACGCAATCCTTTTATACAAACAAACCTATGATAGAGTGCTTTAAAATAAGACTGTTATTCGCTAAACGTATTGACATTAAATGGCATTTACTTTAACTGTAGATTTCTATTTTGCATTATGTTTTCAGCTACTTCAGATATTTTAGGCTTTATTAAATAGGACGTGAATTTAAAATGTTCAATAACAGAGAAGAATCAACTGCTCCAGTAGATGCCGGAGAGACATACGAAGTAACAATCGAGGATATAGCAAGAGAAGGAGACGGAATTGCAAGAGTAAGCGGTTTTGTAATCTTCGTACCAGGCACATCAGTCGGCGATGAAGTAACTATCAAGGTAACAAAAGTTCTGAGAAAATTCGCATTCGGCGAAGTTGCAGAATAAATAACTACTTTTTTTAGAAGTATCACCAACGATACTTCAACTTTTTTCTAAAATCCGAATTTAGTTTAACATCAAAATTATATTGCTTATACATCTGGTTTTTGAATTCAATTCACTACCATGACCTTCGGTCAGGAAAATGCAGAAAATATAAAGAGACTGAAAAATGGTCTTAAATTTAATTTAAATCCAAACTTTAAGTCTGAATTGAAAAACGGATTTTAGAGAAGATGAATAATAGAATTCATCTCATCTTACTTGAGGAAGCCCTTTCTTTCCAGCCAGTTTACCTGCGGACGTGTGTACTTCCATATAACATCAGCTTTCTCATCCTGGATTTCCCATGGAGTTGCAATAACAATGTCACCTTCACGTACCCACATTCTCTTCTTCTTGGAACCAGGTATCCTGCCCATACGGACAATTCCGTCCATACACTGCAGTCTTACCCTGTTAGCTCCAAGCAAGCTTGAAACAGTTGCAAGGACCTCACCATTTTCTTTACGTGGAGTCCTGACCCTGACAACTTCACCGGTAGTGTTTCCTCCACTTGCGTTACTTTTCCTCTTTTTACTTCTATAATTAGCCAGATTAATACCTCGTGTGAACTGTTTTGTTCCTGTTTTATTCAAATACAAGACATTAATGAAAAATGTTGCCTGGATCACACAACATCAAAAACATCCCAATCAAATAAAACAAACATAAATTACCTGCTACTGAAAAATAATACGACATTAACAGTTTTTAACAGATAACCGGATTTCTATTCTATTAGAGAGGGTCAAACTATATAATATGAACTGTATGATTTGAAAATAATATCGGAAAGGCGTCCGATTATTTAATCAGTACATATAATCCATATTATTAAGTGACCTGAATGATTAAGATTTCCAGAATAACTACTTGTTCTCAGCCAGCATGATCTTAACAAGAGCTGCAGCTACATCCATGGTAGTACAATCCTCATCAAGCATATTTTCCACCCAATGAACATATTTACCCAGATGACCTTTATCGATGGTCTCCTTCACCCTGGTTGCAAGCATACCTGCCTTAATTTCCTCGGCATCGCTTCTGGTTGGAACCTTCTTGCACTTTATCTTGGTCTTGGTGTACTTCTGGATACTCTTGATCTTGTAGATCTCCCTTGCAGTGACAAAGGTGAGTGCAATTCCCTGCCTTCCTGCACGCCCGGTCCTTCCGATCCTGTGAACATAGGATTCTTCATCCTGTGGCATATCAAAATTGAAGACAACCTCAATATTCTCCACATCAATGCCACGTGCAGCCACATCCGTAGCAACAAGGGTTTCGATCTCACCTTTTCTGAAACTTGCCATCACCTTCTCTCTCTGGTTCTGCTTCATGTCACCATGCAGACCATCTGCAAGATAGCCTCTGGCCTTAAGGGTTGTAACCAGTTCATCAACCATTCTTTTAGTATTACAGAACACAAGAGATGATTTCACATCATAGATATCTATCATTCTGCAAAGAACGTCAGGCTTCATATGATGCTTAACCTCAAAATAGGACTGCTCCATATTTGGCACAGTAACTACCTTGTGTATTGTCTTCACAAGCGTAGGATTCTGCTGATACTGCTTTGTCAGCCTCATTATTGGCTTTGGCATTGTTGCAGAGAAAAAGATCGTTTGTCTGGTTTCAGGAACGCTGCCAAGGATAGTTTCGATATCCTCTCTGAAACCCATATCCAGCATCTCATCTGCTTCATCAAGCACGATCATGTCCACGCCGTTAAGCTGCAGGGTTTTTCTCTCTATGTGATCAAGAACCCTTCCAGGAGTCCCGATAACTATCTGAACACCTCTTCTGAGAGCCTTTATTTGTCTGTCAATATTCTGTCCGCCGTAAACCGGAAGTATCTTCACATTAAGATACTTAGCAAGTTTACCCATCTCTTCTGCAACCTGATTCGCAAGTTCCCTTGTAGGACAGAGGACAAGTGCCTGTGTCTTCTTGCTGTTAGGGTTTACCATTTCAAGAGCAGGAATACCGAAGGCTGCTGTTTTTCCCGTACCTGTCTGAGCCTGTCCGATTACATCCCTGCCTTCCATAATAAAAGGTATTGACTGAGCCTGAATGGGAGTTGGTTCCTCAAAACCCAGTTCTCCAATTGCTTTTTCAAGATTACGTGATAAATGAAGGTCTTTGAAAGTTGATGATTCCATGTTAATAGTTCCTGTGATGATATGACCTTATGCAAAACACGGGATGAAAAGGCTCATCACAATGGTTTCCAATTTGGCCATGTTTCAAAATCGAGTCTTTAAACGTTCCAAATTGTTTTGGTAAAGCAAAACAAAAAAGATCAGTCCTTCCTTAATGGCAACAATAGAATTAAGTCTGTCGGTATTAACAGAATAATTTGAGGAGATTGCCTGATATTATTACTGAGTAACCAACATAATCATTTTATCAATTTTAATACATAATTGCTGATATGCAGGATTATTTTCAAATTGCATAGCAGATTTTATAGATTTCAATTCATCCAGAGCCTGGTCCACTGAAGAATATTGCTCCCTTTCTGTTGCTTTTCTCTCAAGTTTACTGATACTGTGGATTATATCTTCAATAATCCATGGTTCCATTCTGTTTCCGACACATGCAACTCCTACTGAACCTATTGAATCAATTACCTTTGCTGTTTCTCCATTACAATTATCATCAAATCCTTTTTGGCCAATTTCATAGAGATGATTAACTACAGTTGATAGAATATTTTTCTGATTCACTTCGGCAGCAACGATACCTATATGCTCCAGCGAAGATGAAGCCTGTAAGATTGCTTCCATGATATCATTCTTTTCAAGAACATTCCACAGGGATTCAAGATTTCTGATAACTATGAAAGTAGCATCTTCATCATGATGACTCAATGTAAATTTTCCAAATCTTGCAAGCCTGGAAAAGATATAATTTGCTACTATTTTACGCTCAGTATAGTCAAGATCACTGCCGGAAAAAATCTCTTTTGACCTGAGTCCGATAATGTTCAACCCGTTTCTTGTTGTTTCAAAATCATGGTTTAACATCGAACTGCTCACAATATCGATAATAGGTTGTATCGGGTCTTTTTCCATAGGATCGGTCGTGTCTGCACTAATGGCGTTTATTATGTTGTTTGCTGTCAGTTTCGTTGCCTGCATATTCAGCAGCGTTGAAGGTTTGAGTGTTTTAAGTGTCCTGAAAAGATACGGAAATAATATTACAAAAGAAAAGATCCCTGTGTAATATACAAATGAAATATGCATATCAATCTCTGTGTTACTTTCGTCCGGGATTGTTTTCAGGATGAAAAGACCATAGCTCATTGATACGATATATGTTGTCATCAATATCCAGAAATCAGGATTATATGATTTGAGAAGGTCTATCATTCTCACAGAGTAAGAGCTGGAAGCCAGTTCCACAGCAACAAGGCTTAAGGTTACGATTATTGCCATTATGGCTGCTTCACTCTGTATCAGTGCACTTATCATGTAGCGTGCACTCGCCATATTGTAATCTGAGGGTCCGAGTTCAGTTACAAGATAATGAGAAAATCCTGAACTTAACAAAAGCAGGAGAACATAGAAAAATACACGCTTTAGCCACAAATGCAGTACATCTGAAGAAATTATTTCGCCTATTATTAAACTAAATGATCTTTTATTGTAAATGATTTTCATTCCTTAAGCAGTAATCGAATCTTTAACAAACATACAATACTGCCATTTTAATAGATATCTGTTTTGAGATCTTATGTAATTTTTGGCTATCATAAACACTCACAAACTGATAGTAAACTTGAAGTATGAAAATATATTTATAAATAAAAGTCCGAGATGATTATGGGATTAAGGAAAGAGGAAGTCTGCAGAGTACAAGTTACACACAGACCACTCAATTCTTTAGATTCAAAACAAGATAGTGGGGTTTAATTATGCCTGAATGGGTAGCTGCTGTTAAGGAAGAAGATCTGAAAGAAGAGAAAATAAAAGTTGTAAACGCCGGTAGTGGACAAATAGCGCTTATTAAAAAGAACAATGAAGTATTCGCAATAGATAATGAGTGTCCACATCAGGGATGTCCTCTTAAAAGCGGGACACTTGAGGATTATACGCTTAAGTGTGCGTGCCACAATTGGGGCTTTGATATCAGAACAGGGGAAATTGTCGATACAGGCGAATATATCGACATGGATGATCCTAAAGTTGAAACCTATGAAACAAAAATTGAAAACGGGATAATAGAGGTTCTGGTATAAAGTCAGGGCTTTATATAATCACCATAATTATTTTGTGTTCTTCTGGAAAATGAGGAACACATAACCATATTCATCAGGATACTTCCTGAAGATATCCATTTCTTTTCTGCAAAAACCAATTATCATTTCTGCTTCGATGTTGCCCTTAAACTGCTCACTGATATCACCCAGCCTTTTTTCCATGTGAACATAGTATTCATCCCACCACGCAGATGCAGGGAGGTTGAATTTTGCTATAACTTCATATCCATAATCCTCTACCACTTTTTCAGTGTCTGCTACATTCTTAATATCAGGATATGATTCCTTCCAGAATTGAACTGCTTCCTCTGCCGGATCGTTGATGAACCAGGCAGCCTCAGTAAGTGCAATATAGCCTCCATTCTTAAGAAATTGTTTCCAGTACTCAAGTCCTTTTTCAAAACCCATAACAAAGATGGAACCCTCTGCCCAGATAAGATCAAATTCTCCGGTTTCAAAAGGCAGTTCATCCATGGAAGCACATACAGTGGTAATCCTGTCAGCAACACCTTTTGCCTTTGCATTTTCCATAAGAGTATCCAGATATGGCTGGTAAACATCTACTGCGGTTATGTGACAGTTGTCACAGATCTCTGCAAGGTGTATTGTCTGCATGCCGACACCAGACCCGATATCAAGGATCTTTGCGCCTTCAGGTAAAGATGGGATAGACCTGAATGCTTTTTCAGTAGACTCGTTACTTCCCGGTCCCTGACGTGGCAAGCCTTCAAATATCTTAAAAATTGGCGATTCGTCCATAAGGTTGAAAGGAATGTTGTAAATAAACGTTTTATGGAAGAGTGCAATTTTTGTGCAAAATATAAAAATCATAATCAGAAAAACAAAAGCTAGCTTGGCCAGCCTGATATTTCTGGACCATAACTCCAAATTTGTATGAAGTTTAAGATATTGTTTAATAAGCTGAAAACATTCCCCTGCCTGATTTTCATAATACAAAACTAGAAATAGGAAAAACAAATCAACTAATAATGGGAGGGTTATTATTGAAGAAAATGGTTTCAATTTTGTTATTAGCATTATTTCTTATTAGTGCAGGATGCACTGAAACACAGGATGAAAACGATGAAAATACTGTGTCAGATGATGCTACTATAGTGCATCTTTCATACGGTGCTTTCATATTACCTGAAATGGCAGTTCAGAAAATGGTTGTGAATTCCACATCAGTTAATTTCAGCTATTACAATTATCAGGATGAATTAACAGCCAGGTATGTCAAACCTATCGATCATGAAACAAGAGACGAGCTGATCGCTCTTTTCAATAACAATGATTTCATGGAACTGGATGAACTGTATGAACCACAGGAAGGACAGCCTATTGTTGCTGACACTGGTATCGTTGAAATTCAGGTTATGCAGAATGGCGTAACTAAAGTTGTTAAGGTTGAACCTTATGCATCAGAATATATGCCTGATAAACTAAAAGAAATTAATAATGCGCTTATAGAACTCAGGCAATATGCACTGTCACCCAGTGAAAATGAAAGAAAAAAGATTGCCAGTGAGTGGATAATGAACGCACCTACATACAGCTTTGATGGTTCTGACCTTGAACTAGAAAGTTACCAGGTAAGCAAAGATAATCCTGCTGAAGCTATGTTAAATTACACATTCATAAGCAGCCACGGAGGATATGGCAACAGGTCCGGCCAGATGATAACTCAGGTAATTACAGAACACAGCATTGAACTTGTACTTTATAACAGAAATGTGAATTCCGCAATAATTGACGGAGTATGGGATGAAATGAACCATGTTATGCTGGAAGAGGCTGTTACAATGATGTCAGAAGAAATGAATTGTAACCAGACACCATGGCAGACATGGTATAGTGAAGGTAACATCAGTTTCCTGAAAGAACCAAGTGAAGAAGAGCTTATAGTTGCATACTTCTCTACAGTCTATAACATTGAAGTCTCCGGACTGAACTCTGTCAGTCTGGAAGGTGAAAAGTGCCAATACACAATAGAAATCAAAGAAAGTGCTGTAGAAACGCTCACTGAGATGGGATGGCAGGAGGCTTAAAGCCTTCTGACATAATCTTATTCATTTTTTTCCAATTCTTGTTTCATAAGGATCTTCGCATGTGCAACCGGTGGCAGATCCGAAGGCAGAAAGACGAAGTACTTTTAAGTTCAAAAGCCACTGATGTTCCGGACAGAGAGAAAAGATCTCCTTCACTGACGCTAATTACTGAATAATCAGAAAATGGGAACGAAATATCAAACTGCACACCTAATATCGGTGTAACCGGACAGATATCAATAGTGAACGTGCTACCTGGTTCAACCTAATAACTGGAAGGTGTTACACTTATCTCACTGACCGAAAGCTCTGTGGAATTACTATCATCTGTAAAAACAGGTAAAGAAATCATAGGAAGAATGGACAAATATACTCAATATAGAGAATATCTTATACAGTTATATTCATTTTGTCCATAATGTCTGACTCGGTGATTACACCTTTGTAATTTCCTTTCTCATCAATTATCAATGCCTTATACTCATGTTGTCTTTTCATCATGGAAATTACTTCCTTCAATGGAAGTCTCTCTTCAATTTTCAATATTGGAAGCAACTCTAGTGATTTTAATTGTTCAGTTAATGATGAACCACCGGCCAGGAGATTTATTATCATTTCCGAGGAAATCATGCCAAATGGTTCTTCATTTTTATTCAGAACTGCAAGGGAATGAATATGTTCCTCATCAAGTAGCTTGATTGCATCATGGAGGGTCGATTCATCATGAAGTGCAAAGATACCTTCTTCCATAACATCCTGTGCTCTGTCTATTGTCTTTCCGAAAATGACATTCGTGAACCTGACGTACCATGCAGCGGACTGGACCTGTATAATGTATGCAAGCGCAATTATCATTGCTATATCAGAACCCTGGGTTCCAAATACAGCCATTGCAAGGGCAAGGGCAATTGAAAGATTACGCATGACCGTCCCATAGACAAGAGCAATACCGTCCTCACGACTGAATGCAAGCTTTGCAACCAGTGTACTTAGCAAGAAGTTCAGGGCATAGAAAATCGCAAGAGGTATCAACAGGTCTACCAGCATTGAAGGCTGGGATATAATTGTTCTGGACTTGAGGGACATTGCAACAAATACAATTCCAAGAACACCCAGAGTTGAAAGCATGGGGAACTTCTTTTTGATATCCTTGTGGTATTTTGCCTCGCCATATTTCCATATAATATATCGCTGGGTGACGTATCCTGCAATCATAGGTAAAAATACGATCAGGGCAATTTGTTTGAATACATCAAGCAGAGGAATCTCAACAACTGTACCCATTAACCATTTGGCATACAGGGGAGTCGCAAGTGACCCTGCAACAAGGCCTATTACGGTCATTTTAATAGCAGCATTTAGGTTTCCTTTTGCAAATCCTGTCCATGAGATTGTCATCCCGCTTGTCGGAAGCAGGGATGCAAGAAGCAATCCCAGAGCGATCAGGGGCTCATCAGCAAAGAAAATCCTGCCAAGTCCGAAAGCCAGGAATGGGATTATTGCAAAATTTATCAACTGCGTTGCAATCTGTACCCTTGTGTCCCCTCCGGAAAATACTTTTTTGATCTGAAGGTTGACCATCATCGGATAAACCATCAGAAAAGTAAGAGGGATAATGAGTGCCTTCAAAAAATAAGGATTATAATTATAGCCAAATAGGATCCCAAGCACCATAAACAAAGGTATGCTGTATACAAGATTTTTCTGCAAATAGGATATTCTTTTCCACATTTTTTTACCTCAGATAAATGCCCATGATAATTTATTCATTACATTATGAAAATTAGAATATAATTTAAAGACTTTCAAGTGCGGACATTTCTCGCTGTGAAAAAGAAGTACTCTTTACTTTTCAGTAAAGGAATCAGGCAAGGCCAGGATATTAAGAATGGTAAGGAAAGTATCAAAGGCTTTACAGGGGAAGTGACAGGTTCTTGCCATAAATTGAAGGTTGTGGAGTTGGAGGTAGAATTGATGGCATATGACCCTTTTAATCTGTAAAGCCTATGACTTTTATTGTGGAGTTAATTTTGAATTGGTAATTGTGAAAGTTATCGTTTTTGAAATATGAAAGAAAGAAGTTTTCATAAAGAAAACTTCTAACACTACATTTAGAGAGCGTAGTTCTCTGGCTTGAATACTGGAACTTCCTTCTTGAATCTGTCCATGCACTCACTGAGGAATGTGTCAGACTCTGAGGTGATTGCGTCAAGTTCCTTGGTTGCCTTTTCAAGTGCACCAAGTTCGAACTTTGTCATCTCAAGACCTTCGGAGTTGTTCAGTGTGTCACAGCATGTTACTGCAGCGTTCTTTGCACGGAGGAAGATATCGTCTCCGTCCTTTACGATTGCTTCTCCTACCTTGTATGCGTTGTCGTATGCAAGGACATATGACTGTGGGTCTCTGAATCTGTCAGAAGCCATGAGGAGGTCTCTGAGCATCTTCTCGTTTCCTGACTTAAGAGCTGTGTTCATAAGAGCACAGTCGTAGTTGAGAGACTCGGACCAGCACTGTACTGTTGTACCACCGAATTCACCGTGGTATTCAACGGACTCGTTTGACCAGAGGTCACAGCACTGCATGATAAGGTTACCCATTACATCTGAGTGTGCACAGGTTGATGTCTTACCTTCAAAGGACATTGGCATACCGGAGATTGCCTTTACGATAATGTTCTCGTATCCACAGTCCTTTCCTGGTCCTGTTGCGCCAGCTTCGTATGCTGCGAGTGATCTTGGAGCGGAGATTGCTCTTGCAAGGATTGCAAGTGTGTGTGCAAGGTTCTTGTCAAGAAGTCCACCTGCAATGAACATTGCGGTGTTTGCCTGTGCACAGTCTGTGTCACCAGCGGAGACAACGCCCTTCTTCTGTGCTACGCTTGAGATTTCCTGCCAGAGGTAGTCCATGTCCATGGTACCGAGGCAACCGATTGCGTAGAGCATACCTGGAACGTCGTTCCTGAGTACTGCGTAGTCGAAGATTTCCTTTCCACCCATTGATTCAATGGAGAGAAGGTCTGCGCCGCTTTCTGCGATCTGTTCGAAGGACTCCATGACGATGTCCATCTTGCCGCCTCTGAGTTCCATGAACTCTTTGTGCTCTCTGATGTCACCAGGGGTGTGTCTCAGTGCACATTTGATTCCGTATTCTTCATGGTACTCTTCCATGATGGTCTTCTGTGCGTGTGCTACAGCTGCTCCCCATGACGGGTTGTTGGTCATCTGCTGTACGTGTTCTGTCTCAAGTACTACGGATGGGAAACCTACCTGAACCATTCTTGCCATGATATCTTTTGTGATCCTCTGGTACTCATTTACGAGTTTCTCCATGGACTCACCGGCTTCTGGCCTTGGAGCGTAGTTTACTTCTGCGGTTGTGTATCCTGCTCCGATCTCGAGGTCAAGACCTGCTTTTACAGGTTTCTTTGCGTTACCGAAGACCATTTCGTCAGCTTCGGAATATGCCATTGATGTAAATCTGTTAATTGCCATTTTTAATCACCTTAGTGGTTGTGGAATTTCTCTCTCAGTGCTGCAATGTCTGCGCCTGCAAGGATAGCGTCTGCCATCTTTGGTGCGTCTGCTGCTTCTTCTCCGTATACACCAAGTGAATAGGTTGAAACGAAGTCCTGATTTACTGCTCCGCCACCGCATGCGAATGGCATTGTGATTCCGCTCTCAACAAGAAGATCGTTGACTTCCTTGAATGCATACATGGTTGTTGTCATGAGTGCAGTTCCGGTCATCATGATTGGCTCGTGTTCTTTTACAGCTGCGAGTGCTTCTGCGGATGGTACGTCTCTTCCGAGGTCGATAACTTCATAGCCGTTTGCTCTGAGGAGAGCTGCTACGATTGACTTACCGATGTCGTGTACGTCACCTTCTGCGACCATACAGATGACCTTACCCTTCTGGACTGGGGTCTCTGTGGACTGGCTCTTACAGAACTCAATACCATCAAGCATTGCATCTGCTGACATCATTACGTTTGGAAGGAAGATTACACCCTGGTCATAAAGGTCTGTTACTACCTTCATGCCTACCATAAGTGCATCGTCGATGAGTGCGATTGGGTCCTTGCCTGCTTCGATAGCTGCTTCAAGACCTTCAATAACATCATCTTCTTCACCCTCAAAGATCGCTTCTGCGATTGGCTTGTATAACTCCTCTTTAGGATAGAGTTCTGCTGCCGCCTCTTCAGGGGTCATTGATTTTTCCATTTTAACGTTGTATCTGATAAGGATACCTTCTTTGTCTACTATTAACATTCTATACCTCCTTCAATTTGGATAGTCTAGTTCATTGAACTTGGGTCAAGTTCAATCCAATCTACACAAAAAGGTTCTTCTGAACCTCAAAGCATGCACTTTTTTTATGGTATATAAATGTTACCTCGTAACATTACGTATATATAAATATTTCCTATATAAATAAATAATAATATTTAAATAATAAATAACTAGATGAACTATTGATATTGATAATCACCTGTATGGGCTTTTAAATAAATTAATAACTACTAAATATAGGCAAATATTCTTATAGTATAATTATCGATTGACTGAATTAAAAGTAGTATAAAAAAACATGTATACTACATAATATACTTTAGTTGATAATCTGGAACTCTGTTTTATACTATGTCTATTAAGCATGTTTTTTAGATGCGCTCAATATTAATGGATTAACAATACATCATCAAACCAATATACTTAAATAATACAAAGTCCCGATTTTTACAAATTATAAAAATGAATTTACCTTTACAAGTTATAATACATAGATTTAAGGTCGAAATTTGAATGAAAACAAAGAGAACATGTAATATATATTTATAAATACAATATAATTCATATTTTAAGTGCTGAAAACCAGGAAAGACAATAATTCAACCAAAAGAACTATATCATACCTTTTCACGGGAGACGCATATCGTTATTGTGTCATCACCCAGTTGCCCCAGTGAACAGCGCATCTCAACGGGTATTATCTCACCGGAAGAAGATTCAAAAGGTATCCTGCAGACATGCTCCCTGCCCTCAAGAATATCCTTGAGCTCAGATGCCGCTTCCAAAAGCATTTTTTGCGGATAGATTTTAATGAGGTTCATACCTATGAGCTCGTTTTCCGGGTAAGCAAGCCTTTCATAGGAATGAGGATTGGCATAGCTTATGCAACCATCGCTGTCAAGCATGAAAACCATATCTTCCATGGACTCAAAAATGACCCGCAAATTCCTGATATTCTTCTGGACATCTGCCTGTTCGCGCATACGTCCTATAACCGGTCCCATCTGGGAAGTTATTGTCTCAAGGGAATCACGTACCTCAAAAGGAACGGCATAAACACTATGTGATGCAAGCATCAATATAGCTACAAGTTCCATCCCATATCTGATGGGGATTAAAGCAGTAGCTTCAAGCCCCTCATCGCCATGTTTATCACCGGGAACCATTGAAGTCAGCTCATAAAAACGTGTATAGAGGGGGTATTCGGTCTTAAGGAGACGGGCATGAATTGACCCGCCTGCATAATACCTGGAGCTTTTCACGAATTCCGAAGACAGGCCGGAATGGGCAACAATATTCATATCACCGGTAGCCCCGTCTACAAGGTAAAGGGCACCACAGTCCAGATCATCCATCTGTGTTGTAAATTCCACAAGCTGTGAGAACATATCGCCCACATCACCAAGCGGGCTGAAAAGCATGCCGACATCGGACCCTATCTGCATGAAATTCTTCACGTTCTTACGCTCAGTAATATCGACAATTATTCCCTGAATGTACTGAAGCCTGCCCTCAGGATCACGTTTTATCACAGATCTTTCGTCAACCCACCTAACTTCACCTGAGCTGGTAAGTATGCGATATTCAAACGAGAGATTATCCTCGCCTGACAGGATATCATACTCCATGGTAAGCCTTTCCATATCCGACGGATGCACAATATCGCCATACAGAACTTCGCCTGACATAAGATCATCTGCTTCATATCCAAACTGGGATATATTCTCAGACACAAATTCAACTCTCCAGTCTTCATCAGGTTTCCAGAAAAAGACAACCGCAGGACTGCTTTTGATTACGGTTTCCAGAACTTTCTGTACTTCAATAAGTTCGAGAAGTTCCCTTTCTTTTTCCTTCTGGTCAGTAATGTCCCTGATAATAGCCATTATTGCAGGTCTGCCTTCATGATCTATAATAGATGAATTTATCTCGGCCGGCGTGTTGGATCCATCTTTTGACACAAGTTCAATTTCATACTTCAGGGTGGAATTGCGATTCTTTTCAAGACTGCGGCGGAATCTGTTCATCACAAGCCTTTGGTACTCTACGGAAAGAAAATCCTCAAATGGCCGCCTGATTATTTCAGGTCTGGAAAAACCAGTGATCTCACAGAACTTCATGTTTGCAAACATCAGGATGTTGTCCTGTACAATAATAATACCGTCGTTTCCCTCTTCAACAAGAGAAGAATATTTCTTTTCCGAAGCTTTGAGTTCGGATTCTGCCTTTTTTCTTTCAGAAATATCTCTTACAGTCATCATTACAGAAGGCTTTTCCTCATGGATTATAAAAGCCAGACTAATTTCAGCAGGGAAAAATTCACCGTCTTTTTTCAGGAACTCAACTTCATCATTCCGTCTTATGCTGTGCTCATCTTTTAGTACTTTTTTCACACGTTTTCCAAGCATACGCTGATAATTCAGCGGAACAAAATCAATAAAGGACTGCCTGGGAAGTTCTGTCCGTGAATAACCGGTCATTTCAGAGAACTTCGAATTAACAAACTTAAAAGTATCATTCTGAATGATTACTATACCGTCATTTCCCTTTTCAACAAGTGTGGAATACTTTTCCTCAGATGCCTTAAGTTCAGCTTCAGCACGTTTTCTTTCAGAAATATCCCTCACGGCCATCATCACCGAAGGCTGCTGTTCATACAATATGTAAGAAAGACTAATTTCGGCAGGGAATGCATTGCCGTCAGTTTTAAGGAATTCAACTTCATCATTCCGCCTGATACCACGCATATCCTTCAGGACTTTTTTATGGCGCTTATCTATCATGCGGTGATATTCCATGGAGAGATAATCAAGCAATTTCCTGCCTGAAAGCCCGGTAGCTTCTGTTCCCATCATCTGGGCGAACTTGGAATTTATAAAAGTCAGAGTGCCTTTTTGATTTACGATGATAATTCCATCATTACCCTTTTCAACAAGTGTGGAATATTTTTCTTCGGATGCTTTTAGGTCTGATTCAGCCTTTCTCTGAACTGTGATATCTTCTATAAACAGCAAAATAATCCTGCCGACATCTGTATTATCCAAAAGTCTTGCATTGAAACGCAAAATTCTGTTGCCATGCTTTGCAATATAATATTCAAGTTCCAGATCCTCAAAAAAGACATCTTCAGCCATAACTTTTTCGAGGAAAGGTCTTAACCGGCGATTGACCAGATTGTTATCTATGATATCGAAAATTAAGCCTCCACTATTCTCCTGCGGCCTGAAATTAAAAATTTCATTAAAAAAGCGATTAGTGGAGAGTACGTGGAATGTACTGTCAAGAATAAGAAGCGGATTCTGGATGCTATCAACTATGTTTTTGCAATAGCTACCTTCGTTTTCCACTTTCGGGAAATCAACGTCTTGCTTGTTTTCTATGCTTATAATGCTATGGAAAATGACAGAATCATTCTGCGTAAGCTTACCTGTCCTCTCCAGTACTTTGTATATCCTGCCATCAAAAGACCGTATCCTGTATTCGGCTGAAAAGTAGAATCTATTCTTATCATTTATAAAAAGCTTCAATTTTTCAGCTAGTATTGAAGTATCCTGGGGATGAATGATATCCCAGTAATTCACTTTTCCCGAAATCAAATCATTTTGCAAATAACCCAGCAAGGCTATGTTGTCAGATACTGAAATGACTTTCCTGGACATTATGTCATCCCAGATAAAAGAAAATACTACCATGTCACCGGAGGGTCTTAAATCCCGCATGCAGGGTGAATGTGTACTATCCATCGGACGTTTAGACTGAGTAATAAAACCACCATATTATAAATTGTATTCTTGCGACATTAAAGTTGTTTATGAATTAATTATAAATGTAAATGATATCAAACTAAATTTTAGCAACACGTATTAAACCGGATTTCATCCTCATCAGATTACTTATGCAAAAAAGGAGATGTTAAATATATGGAAGATTCAGATTATTATTTGGCTCTCATCTTAAATTCCATATTTCCTTCAATCCAATCTACACAAGAAGGATTTGTCTTTAGATGTGAGCCACCTCTTTTCGTCAGAGTGTGAACCAACATTTTTAGTGCACATGGAATTGTTCCCTTAATTCATCAATGTTCTTATTCTCAAGGATCATGTCTGCTATTTTTGGAACCACAGCAGCATCTTCACAGTATATTCCAAGTTCGTAGTTCATAACAAAATCCTGGGTAACAGCACCGCCACCGCATATAAAGGGTATATGTATGCCATTTTCAAGAAGGCAATTATTAACTTCCATGAAGGAATACATTGTAGTTGTCATCAGGGAAGTACCTGTAAGCATTATCGGTTTGTATTTGAGCACGGCATTGATGACCTCATCAGTAGACACGTCACTTCCAAGATCAATGACATCATAACCGTTGGCTTTCAGGAGGACGATCAATATTTTCTTGCCGATATCGTGAATATCCCCTTCCACAACATATGATACCACTGTTCCCTTGCTTTCATGGGTTTTTCCTGATATCTGCTTGCAGTATTCGATCCCGTCTGTCATGGCATGGGAAGAGATCATCACATCAGGAAGGAAAAGGTTTCCATCTTCATATAACTGGGATACGATATCCATCCCTACCATAAGAGCGTCATCGATAAGGGAGATAGGATCTTTTCCTGCTTCTACAGCATCCTTCAGGGTAATAATGACCTCGTCTTCGTCTCCTTCAAATACTGCTTCAACTATTTTACTCAATAATACGTCCTGGGGAAATAGTTCTCTTGCGATCTCATCAGGGTTAAGCTCATCTTCAAGTTTAACATTATATCTAACGAGAATCCCTGTTGGATCTATATCCAGCATTGTGCCTCCTTTTTTCAAAATATTTTTTATGCAGTGTATGCATGCGGACTGCATAATTATTAACAATGATAAGTTAATTTTGTATATACTAATTTCTAATGGCTACTTAAATTGTAACCCTGATATGTAAAGGTAACGTCTAAAAATCAAGAAAAATGTCGTCTTTATAAAAAGAAAACCCAGTTTTTAAAAAAACATGCCTAGGCACCATTTACATTATGGCACCATCACAAAGCATCAACAAAGACAAGCCAGATTAAGTGATTAATCACAGAATGAGAGTTTTGCTTAGTGTCACAAGAATTAAGCTGCGTCGGGATTATCCTCCCAGATTCCAAAAGCATTTCCTTCAGTGTCCTCACACATTGCAAGATAGCCCCATCCGGGGACCGGCATCGGAGTTGAGGCTTTTCCACCTGCCTGTTCTATCTTTTTAACATATTCGTTCACTGACGGAACACCGATGTAGTTTGTAACGCTCTGGCCGGGTTCCCCTCTGGCTCCCATTCCTCCCCTGATACCTTCATTGCCTTGAAGATCTTTAGTTGCAAAAAGATAAAATTCTGTATCTGGAATGGGGTTTTTGAATGTCCAGCCGAAAAGTTCAGAATAGAATTTCTTTGATCTGTCAAGATCATCTGTTGGTATGTCTATGTGAATGAAAGTTGCCATATAATAACCCCAATTCAACTGGGTTTTTTGAATACTTATAGCTTTGTATCCTGCAGTAGCAAATCTTTTATAGCCTACTTTGTCTATTCCAGAAGAATGAATCCGGGTACCAGAAAAGCATATGCTGAGCTCATAACCGGTTCTGTGCTTTTCGGACTTCTGGGTGTTTTTGTTGATTACCTTCAGGAAGTACCGACCGGACCCATGATATTCTACAAAGAGCTTTTCGGTGTGTTTTCACTATTGGTTTTTATTATAATCACCGGAAAAGTATCCAGTGTAATCCCACACCGAAAAAAACATTATCTCCTGTTACTGGGTTTTATTAATACAAGCACGATTTTTACGTATTTCACCTGTATCAAACATACCAGTTTTTCAGTTGCAATACTCATGCTTTACACGGCACCAATGTATGTGACACTGTTCTCACCACTGATACTGAAAGAAAAGATAACAATCAAAGGAATTGTTGCACTGGCTCTGTCTCTTATCGGCCTTATATTCATAGTTGATTTAGGAAACATGAGTTCAGGATTGAATTCAGGTCTGAGTGGCAGTAGCAGCCATTTCATAGGAATTGCCGCAGGTATCCTCAGTAGTTCTCTAATTTTCCCTCCATCTTGTTCCTACTACTATTGAATTACCTTAAACACTGCACTATTAACTGTATTCTTAACTTTCTTCTAATCCATTCTTCAACAAACAGAATAAATCTGGCAAACCTGAACTTATCCTCGTCAATGGTTATTGGACCTGGTTTTACAATAGTAAAATGTATTTTCAGGAGGTAAAGCCATGTATTTCTGAGCAGGAACGATATTAAAGTAAAGAAGTATCTTAAAGTAACGTCCCTTGTTGATGTTTTTGGTTTGACGATATTTCTCATCCTATATGATGACTCGATAGCAAATCGCCTTCTATAGACTGTACTAACTTTCCTTGGAGACCAGTTAACCCCATAAACAACAAAACCAAGGTTCTCACATCCACATTTACCTCTTTTACCTTTCAGATACTTGACATCAATTATGATATCTAAGCGAACTTCTTTCTTTTGAGCATTCCTCATCACATATTCAGCAGACCTTGCTTTTCTCCCTTCAAGTAGTTGCTTGATAACTTTTCCTCTTCTTACTATTGGTATGATATGAGGGATATCCCTGTTCCGTAATAACTCAAATACATCTACAGAACTGAACTCTCTATCCAAACAAAGTACCTTGATATTGAGATTTAGTTCTTTAATAAGATCTATGAAGTAAGTAAGGAAATCTACCTTTGTTTTATTTCTCTCCACAGGAAGGACTGCAATAGTATACCTCTCATTCTTGTTTATGATCGAAAGTGATACATACGAATAAAATGAATTTGTGGATCTCTTGACCTGACTTCGTATCACGTAGTCTTCATTGGACGAGTCAATTGTCCCGTAATATGGATCATTAGTAAAATCGATAGCAAACTCATACTTTTTCTTTGGTCTTAAAGTGCTGACAACACCTTGAAGAAGAATATTCTCATTTATCAAGATAAGCTCTTCAAGACTTAGTTTCCTGAGATGATATCTTAAAGATGTCTCACAAGGAATATCTTGATAATGTTTTGATGCAGAATGAACTGAACCGTTATCCACTGCCATACATATGGCAGTGTAAAATAGATCATTAGAACTAAGTGAGCCATTTATCTTGATATCGATATTATCTATGAGTGGTTTAAGAACAGTGTCAATACATTGTTTTGGTTTTAGTTCAAGTTTAGAAGTGGTTCGTGAATTGTATGGTGGAAATGACATATGGCGGCGTTCCCGCCATATATAAAGCTATCGGGAGGCATTACTGAGTTCAAGAGGTAAAATTAGAGAACTACTGATCCTGTCTGGTTTTTTCTTTGGTACTGAGATAGTAATTATAAGATACATCAGGGATGACTATTCCAGTGTTGCACAGTTATTCTGGTACTCTCTTATAGGTGTGTTTTTGCTGTTGCCATTCTCTGGTGGTGTATCAGAAACAGTGCTCATGGCTAACATGCCGGTGTTAATTATTTTTGGCGTGGTCAATACTGCCATAGCAGCACTACTCTATGTTAGCGGAATATCCCGCATCGAAGCTCAGAAAGGAAGTATACTTGCCCTGCTTGAACCGGTAAGCGGTATCTTTTTTGATGTCACCATCCTTCATACACCGCTACTTATGGATACTGCTATCGGATGTGTTTTCATTCTTTTTGGAGCCTATATTGCAGTTATGGAAAAAAGTCCAAGGATATTCGGGAAATATTTTAAGATACAAATCTAGTTCTCATAGTATTCTGCCATTTCTAAAGCATGAAGAACAAAAGTAAATAATTAACTTTAAATAGGTATTTCAACATATTTTGAACTACTCGCCGATGAGATTTTGGAACTTATTACGAATTAACAGTGTGAACTTCAACCATAAAGGAGATAAAATATGAAAATGCTAGAAGAGTTCTTCCCGGAATTTACTGAAAAGCTTGATGAGATTGACAAACTATACGCTGAGAATAGACCGGTGGATGAAAAAACATATCAGTTCCTTTGCTTTGCACTTTCCATCAAAGCAAGGTCAAAGCCCTGCGTTCTTAAGCATTTCAAGGGTGCTCTGGATGCCGGTGCTACTGTAAAAGAGCTTTCCTACATACTTGCACTTACCATGAGAGAAGCTGCAGGTGCAGATGACTGCTGGACGCATGATGTGCTTGGAGACTGGAAAGAGATCATGAAAGGCAACGTCTGCTGCAGTTGTTCAGGAGATGAAGACAAATAAATCTGTTGATATCCTTTCTTTTTTATTTTTGACATTACTGCTGATTATCAATATTCCAACGTTTGTTGGTACAGAACTGCTGAAAAAGCACAATATTTTCATTTAGACACAAACTTTTAAAAACACTCCGGTTAAATCAATGACATTGATTTTAAGAGAGAGTGATGAAAATGCCATCCAATGTAACTGTAAATTCTGCAATATGTGGTTTCAAACACAAGATCAACGGACAGATTGAAGGAAAAACAATAATAACAGACATCGAAACAGATTGTTCCAAGGTAGCCAAAATAGCACATATGGAGATACCTAAGAAGCAGACTTTGGACATAAAAGAGAATTACGTCATGGATCAGGCACAAAATGTCTGCTGTACGACCTGTATTGTTCCGGCAGGTGTCCTTCACGTATGTAAAATGGAGCTTGGTATGCTTTCAAAGACCCTGGCAAAACAATCAGAGAGAGTAAGCATAGAGTTTGATGACGACTAGAAAATGCAAATCCTGACATTTGTTGATTAGAACATAAAATAAGAATAAAGGATGGAGGAGTTGGGTGCATGGCGCACCCACATAGACTTCATTTGTTGAAACCGGCAATTTCCTATTTGGAGAGATGGCAAGCCGTTTTTTGTGATAATAGGATCTATACTATAGAAGATGATGAACTTGCCGGCTTCACGTCGAAAGCAGGGATATGGCCGCTTTTTTTCCAGTATGATGAAAGCTGGTAGGTCATCCTGCTCATCATACATCTTCTGAAATGGTTCATATTTATCAAACCGTACCTCAGTGTTGTTGCTATATCCATGTTTTCACCTTTTCTTCGCCTTAATCGGCAGTCTATATCTGACTTTATAGCATATAAAATATTTGCTTGTGTTGCCGCAATAATGAATGCTCGTAATTAGAAACAAAAGAATATAGAAAAACTTAGAAAAACTTTTAATACTAATGCTGATGATATGTTATGATAACGTAAAAAAATCAAGAGATTAAAATGTTAAACAAAACCATGAAATTACCTTTAACATCCGTCCTTGTAATCATAATTATTTTTACATTCACGTCAGGATGCATTAACACAGATGAAACAATAGCAAGTGAAGACAAAGTATCTCAAAATTATAGTCAGAATGAGAAAGCTGATTTTGGTCAGCATTATAATTCTGAGTCTTCAAATATAAAATTGCAGGCAGCACAATATAACCTGCCACTGGAAATTTCTGATATCTCAAACTATAATGAATTTAGTTCGGTAGTGCAACTTAATGAGAAAGAACAAAACAAGCTGGAAGAAAATGGTTTTGTTGTAATAACAAATCCTTTCAATCAGAATGAAGAAATCATTACAGATGTTTATGATCAGCTAGAAAACAATGATATCCCGATATTCATTACATCAGACTCGTTGCTCCATGTATACCACATTCAATTTGACGAAACATTACGGCAAATAGAAGAAAACACTTTTTATGATGCTCTGTGGGAATTGAATCTGAACCTGCTTAATGAATCTCTGAAAACATATGAAACATCTGATGGCGATATTAAAGAAGCAGCCTACAGGAATATAGCGTATTTTTCTGTTGCTTTAAGCTTACTTGAACCACAGGAACACCAGACATCTCCTGCAATAGAAGAGAATCTATGGTGTCCACCTGAAGTTACCAATTTCAGTGCTGATGAAGCTTCCACTTATAATTTTGAAATTCCGGAAATTGCGCAGGATGACGTGGAATCCGAACTTTCGCTGATATATTCTCATGAAAATCTGGATATCTCACCGATATTCAACTACAAGGAAGATTATACACAATATGTGCCAAGAGGACACTATACCAGATCAGAGGAACTAAAGAATTATTTCAGGGCTTTTATGTGGCATGGCAGAATGAGCATGTTACTTAAAGGAGACATTACGGAAGCTGAAGACCGTGAGCATGAAGCAAAAATACAAACACTTCAGGCAAGCCTTATTGCTTCCAACCTTGAAAATGACACAACATTAATGGAAAAATGGGATGACATTTACACAGTAACTGCCTTTTATGTTGGATTTTCAGATGACCTCGGCCCCTATGAATACATGGAAGCCATGAATAAAGTGATGGGAGAAAATAGTAATGATAATATCGAAAATCTGGATACGGAAGCCTTAAAAGCAGAACTTTCATCATACAGAAGTCCGAAAATATACGGCGGAACAGGAGGAATCGAAATTGATTCTGCTAATCCCGATGAACTCGAAAATTCTCTGGAAGATACCAAAGGTTTCAGGTTCATGGGCCAGAGGTATGTTCCGGACTCATACATGTTCCAGAATCTGATATATCCTGCCGTTGATGATCGATTCCTTCCAAAAGGTCTTGATATTATGGTATTGCTTGGTTCGGAAAGAGCCCCTGAACATTTGCAATCACAGGGAGACACTGATTACCCTACCTATAATGAACAGATTTCAAAGCTGGAAGAGGAATTTGATTCCAAAAACGAATCTGAATGGACCATGAACCTGTACTGGTCATGGCTCTATGCACTTCAGCCCCTGATGAAGGATTATGGGGAAGGATATCCCACATTCATGCAAACAGAAGCCTGGCAGGATAAACAATTATCAACCAGTCTGGCATCGTGGGCTGAACTAAAACATGATACTATACTATACGCAAAACAATTTACTGGGTTTTTTACAGGGCTCTGGCTTGAAACGGAAGAAAAAGAACCGGTTGTAGGCTATGTAGAGCCAGTGCCTGAATTTTACAGCAGGCTTCTTGCTCTTAATAAAATGACCGGCAGTGGCCTTGATGATATGGGAGTCCTTGACAATGCTTCCAGAAGTCGCATGGATAACATAAATACCATACTTGAAAAATTGATTGACATTTCAGAAAAGGAACTGCAAAATCAGGAACTTTCAAAGGAAGAATATGATTTTATTGAATCTTTCGGGGATGAAATAGAGGGTATAATCACCAATGTTGACGAAAAAGCCCGGAAAACTACAATAGTTGCAGACGTTGGCACGGATCCGAATTCCGGAACTGTTCTTGAAGAAGGAGTAGGATATGTGGATATGATCGTTGTGGCTTATAAGCTACCTGATGGCAGAATTCTGATTGGTGCAGGCCCTGTGATGTCGTATTATGAATTCAGGCAACCCATGCAGGACAGACTAACCGATGAAGCATGGAGAAAAATGTTACAGACGTCCCCACCGGAAAAGCCGGAATGGACAAATTCATTTGCAGTGTGAAAGAACCAGAATAAGTTCTTTCCTTTCTTTTTTATTTTCCGGATTTGATCCTGGGCTCGGCAGAATTCCTGCCATTAAAACATAAAGAATATTTGTAAACCAGTTTTTCGTAATTCATAAGTAACTTGAGTTATCCCGAAGGGTCCGGCATAGCCGGCGTTTTCCTACAATAAAAACAAAAAAATCTACAAATCCCTTGTACTTTCTTCTCAGGACTCACGTAGAATTCTCAGCAAGACTGCAACAATCTCTGGAATTATACTTTTATAGCAGCATCGGAATGTGCCTCCTTCGGCGGATAGCTGCTTTGTTTTTAGATTGCAGATTATTTTGTGGACATGAAAAAAAGCAATGTTTGTGCCACTCAGATAAACAGGAATTCTATAGAGTCTAATTCTGGCAAATTTATAAGGACATATTACAAGCCCAGATCAAGAATCCATTTTGTAGCAACACCTGTTATAACAACAATAGAAATACTCAAAAGTGTGCCTACAGCTATGTATTCACTTGCTTTTTTGTCTCCTGTTATCCTTAACACGGATTTTGCAGCAATAAGTAAACCAACCAGAGAGTACTCACTGAGCAATATGAAAGTCAGAAGGAGAAAACGTTCAAACCGTCCGATCCAGAGACCTGCATTTGCCAGTCCTTCGTCTTCTTTCTTATTTTCATCCTGTCTCCATGGCATGGTAAATTTTCCAATAAGAATCCCGCTGGGCCAGATTACCAGAGTGTAGGCAATAAGTATTATCCAGACATCTGTCCCGAATAGCTCGAAGTCCTGGAATTCTCCTGCAATCCGGAAAGGACCTGTTATCAGAACCCAGACAATCAGCAATGTAAGCATATGTACCAACTGGTCCAGTATCAGGTATTTCAGGTCATCTTTTCCTGTAGACTTGAAACCATCTATCACAGTATGCGCTAAAGTATAAAGGATGAACAACCAGATGTAGTCAAAAGCTCCTGAAAAAATAAATGCAAGTAAACCTGCTATGATTCCATGAACATAAAGCCATTTAGAATGCCACTTTTTTTCAAAACGATCCTGAACCATTAGCTTTGTCTGAAAAACAAAATCGGCAAGTAAATGGGAAAGAAGAAGTCTTGCAAGCAGGGAAATATTCAGAAGGGCAGTATCCATCATTAATCACTCATAACAAATATCCCTGGATGTTCAAATAAGTTTGTATAGTTATCCAGAAACTTTTTCAGAGAATCAAAACCTGCAGCTTTAAGACTTTGAGAGATTGTTGACTGGGATTTACCATACTTCAGTGCAATTTCACTCTGTGTCCTGCCGGTTAGTTTCTCCAGAAGAAATTGCTTTTGAATCTTTGTCCATCTTGTTGCTATATTATCAAAAAATGCGCATTGGGATTCAAGTATCAGGTTTAATGCAGGATTGGAGCTTGTTATCATAAGTTTTTTTTCCTGCTCTTTCATACTTTCCAGTGTCCTTCCTGAAAGCCTGAAAGCCTGCCCGTCAGCTTCTCCCACACTACCGGATTCTGATAAATACTCAACACTTCCGATACCAATCGAGATTCTGGTTTCAAGTTTCCTGTCAGCTTCACTGAAAAGGCTTAGTTTCAGTATAATGAGAACAGATGCCATCAATGCATTCTCCGGATCACTGAATAACGCCTGAAAACTGTCACCCCGGGATATCTCAAAAGGTGGAATGCTGTTATCATCAGGATGCAAGGTGTTGCTTACAAAAAAGAAAGACTCGTGGAGAGCTGAGAGAAGTATCTCCCGATCGTTATAACTTATTTCCGAGGAACCCACAAGGTCACCGGTAATAACCGCATATAATTCATTTTTGACTTGCAACTGATTCACTTCCTTATCTTTTTTGGAATCACAATGTTAGTATAGGTTTGAACACTTATAATCAGATTTTATCGTATTTTAAGCTTATTATTTTACAATATCGATTATTTGACTTATATTTATTCAATATAAGTTTTCAGACATATAATCATGACGTTTACAATGCAGTTATTTAAAACTAAAAGACATTGCTGCAATGTGTAACTTCAAGGGGAACTGCAGTTAAATAAACATGTATATAGCTGAAAGACAATCCAGTAAATAATAATCTAAGGGGATGAATGTTGAAAATGAATACCAGATTACTGATGGTTGTGGCAGTAATAATTCTCGCAGGCATAACTTCAGGCTGCGTGTCAGACAACAACAATATCAGCAGTAACGCCAGCGTTGAAGACAATGTCACTGTAATACATGATGAGGAAAAACAGGTAGAAAACACCGATAATTCTAACGTTGCTATTGAAACAATGGAAAATGTCGTCTATCAGTTTTCAGAGGACTATAGTCAGAGTACGGCTTATGCAATTTCCGGCGACACTGTTATCATAATTCTTGAAGAGAATCCTACAACAGGATATTCATGGAATATGACATACAGCGAAGGACTTGAGCTCAAAGAGGATGCGTACCTCGAAGCAAGCATAAATGCGGATCTGGTAGGTGCAGCTGGTTCTCACATATGGACTTTTGAAGTCACTGAAAGAGGTGAGCAAAATATATCCGCAATTTATAGACGTCCGTGGGAAGAGATCACAGGAACTGAGGACCACTATGAACTGACCATTAAGGTAATTTCTGAGAGTGAGCTCATAAATGATAGCGGAACTGTAACTTACAACAACCTTGAAGGCGGCTTTTATGGAATAGTAGGCACTGATGATGCAAAATATGACCCGATAAACCTGCCGGACGATTTTAGAACTGATGCTACCAGAATTAGGTTTACAGCCTATACGCGTGATGATATGACAGGTTTCCACATGTGGGGGCAGATCATAGAACTAAGAACCATAAGCCCGATACTATAGCACAAATAAAGAACAGGAGCATGCAATATTCGTAACAGGTGCTCCCTTATATTTTCATTTTCAACCCATTCCAAATTGTGCGGCAATGGGTGTATCCATTTAGTAACTTATATTATCTCTTTCTAGTGGTAAAAACATTTTTTAAGCATCAGAACTGATAGAATTTCAGGGAAACAGAGTAAATGCTTTGAATAGGAAGCATTATTCAAGACAGGAGACTTACAATGGAAAAAAAGACTGCTAAGAAGGAAAAAGTTGAAGATATTGAGATACCAAGCCTTGATGAACAGATTGATACCTGGTGCACTGTGTCTGACTCTAACGATGATATGAAAAGCGCGGCTGATTTTGAAGTGGATGCATGGTGTGATAATACCACCGTGGATGAAGAAGAAAAGAAAAAATCAGATGAAAAAAGTTAAACTGCCATGCCTTTTTAATTTAGGTATTAACTTATTTTAATTTATTATGTTTTATTTCCAGAGCAAACTTTATAGATTATTAGATGGAAATTATAATTAGGGTACTAAGTAATAGGAGAAGGTTCTGAACCTGGCCGGGCGGGGGTGCCTCTGGATTGGTTTGAGATCTGATTCAGTACCTGTATATGGAAAATAGTATAGTGCAAACTATGCAGGGGGAGATAGGGAATGTATGAACCTGTCAGGAAACAAAAAGATATACTTGATAAGCTGAAAAGCATTGATGAGAATGTAGAAATTAAATGGGACAAACGTACCGGAAGTCCCCTGAGACTTAAAGGCCTGCTTGCAAAAGCAGGACAAAAGGAACCGGAAAAAGCTGCTATAGAGTTTATGGACGCTAACAAGGACCTTTATCTGTTAAAATCAATCAGCAAGGAAATGCTTGTTAAAAGGATTGATACCGACCGTATCGGTGCCCGACATGTGCGCATGCAGCAGGTCTACAAAGAACTGCCTGTTTTTGGCAGCGAGATAATAGTTCACATTGATGCCAATGATAACATAAAAGGAACAACAGGAAAACTAACTCCTGGCCTTGACCTGCCGGATAAGGCAAAAATTACGGGAGAAGAAGCACTGAAGATCGTTCTTGGAGATGACAAGAATAATTCCAGGGGAAAACTGTATGCTGACCCCACACTGATGATCCTGTCACAATTTGTGGAAAAGCCTCACCTTGTGTGGCATCTGACAGTTGACGGGATAGACAAGGATCTTGGTGGAGAAGAAACACCTGCTAAATGGGAATATTTTGTTGATGCCCTGACCGGGAAAGTAGTCTGGAAATACAACAACGAGCAGGGACATACACGGACTACAGGTTCGGGACTGGGAACATATGCCGGTTCCGTCACAATAAACACATTGCACGATCACGGCACGGGTAATTATATGCTTGAGGACCAATGGGTACCAAGCTCAGCAAGAGTGATTACACATGATGCCAATGGTGGCTATCCTCCTGCCTCTGTTTCGGAAGATGACAATAATAACTGGTCTGCTTCAGGACAGGGGCCTGACGTTGATTGTCACCTATATACAAGAATAGTTTACGACTATTACTTCACCGTACACGGACGTGACAGTTATGATGATGCAGGAGCTGATATGCATATTTATGCAAACTGCGGAACCGGCTGGAACAATGCCACATGGAACGGCAGTTATGTGAAAGTCGGAAACGGTGACGGAGCAAGATATAATTCTCTCTGTGCGCTGGACATTATTGCCCATGAGTGGACACATGCAGTCACCGAACATACAGCCGGACTGGTATATAGTAATGAGTCAGGTGCCCTAAACGAGTCCATGTCAGATGTCTTCGGTGCTCTGATATCCGGTAACTGGCTCATAGGCGAAGAACCATGGTTGCCTGCAACTGCACCTGCATTGCGTAATATGGAAGACCCGACCAACGGCGGGCAATACGATCCGGCAAATCCTATAGACAGTACTATAGCAGGTCACCAGCCGGACCATATGAATGACAAATACACCGGATATTCGGATAGTGGCGGAGTCCATATTAACAGTGGAATCATGAACAAGGCTGCTTACCTGATAGCTACCGGCGGCACACACAGAGGTATCAGGATATGCGAAGGACTTGGACGTGACGTGCTGGGACTACTCTATTACCAGGCGTTGACTACACATCTCGTATCAAGTTCGGATTTCAGTGATATGAGAGATGCTGTACTGGATTCACTTGGTGATCTTTATTCTTCTAACCCGCATTATTCACGCTGGAGAGCAAGCATAATCAATGCGTTTGCTGCCGTAGGAATTGGTACGGCCGTGATATGTCCGATTACGTGCTGGATAGCACCGATGATCTGCCCACCATCTCCTCATTTGGTATGCCCCCCTTCACCACACTTTGCATGTCCACCGGCGCCTTACATCTGCCCGCCTGCACCGGACTTTGTTTGTCCACCATCTCCGCTGGTAATCTGTCCACCATCACCTTATGTTGCCTGTCCGCCATCACCGGGACTTTCGTGCCTGCCCGGACCGGACCCTCTGCCATATGATCCGTACATACGTGTTAAAAACCCGGTTATAACACTGAAAACTGATATCATAGAGATTGTGGGTATCGGACCGGAAATTGCAACTCTGTTTAAGGGGAGCTCTATTTCAACACTTGGAGAATTCCTGAAAGCTACTGAGAGTTCAAAGAAAATAACCGAAGTTTCAAAGACACTTGGAATATCAGAGAACAGGATACATGACTGGAGAAAAAAGACACTTGTGATGCTCGGGGAAATCAAGTGATAGAGAAAGAATCCGGTATATTGGCAGCAGACCCATGTAATGCGGATACCGGAATGGCTTGTGGGAGTAATCTTCCGGGAAAATCTGCTGTCCCTTATTTTCCTTTCAGGATAAGTAAGGAAAATAACATCTGGATCACAAAAGACCCGCTCAGTTCTGAAGTCCAGGAACTGAATGATGCAGCTTACTGGCTACTCAAAATGTGTGACGGTTATCGGACACTTTATGAAGTTATTACACAATTGAGTGCATCTTTTCATTCCGATAGGAACACTGTAATGGAGAAAAGCAGACCGGTACTTGATGAACTCACAAATCGTGGACTTTTGTGGTGGCGCAATGAAAGAATGAATTACTGGAAAGTTCCTGCTCCTGCCGGTGTGCTATGGGACCTTACATCAAAATGCAATCTCAGATGCCGACATTGCGTTGTAAGTGCAGGAGAGGAATGTACCGATGAGCTGAGTTTTGAAGATTGCCGCAGGCTTATAGATGAATTTGCAGATGTTGAAGTCGGCCAGTTGATACTAAGTGGCGGTGAACCTATGATCAGAAAAGACTTTTTCGACATAGCAGAATATGCTGCTTCTAAAGATATAATGATACAGGTTGCCACCAACGGAACACTAATAGATGAAACTGCTGCTGAAAGACTTGCAAATATCGGAGCAATGGCACAGGTGAGTCTTGATTCAAGTGTACCTTCTGTTCATGATGATTTCCGGCAGTCTTCGGGTTCGTGGCAAAAGACAGTAGATGGGATTAAATTGCTGGTGAAAGCCGGTGTTCCTGTCACACTTGCAGCCGCAGTAACCTCAATGAATATTGATGGTGTCCCTGACCTCTATGAACTTGGAAAAGAACTTGGAGTACAGACATTCAGAATTCTGCCTTTTGTTCCTTCCGGACGTGGAACAGATGCTCTTGACCTTGAAGTAAAACCGGCAAGGATGCAGAAGTTAACAGAATTCCTTCTCAGTAAAAGGGATTCGTATGGCCCTGAAATTGCACTAATGGAATTTGAATGCACTTTCCAGCCAATTCTGGGACAGGATATTGAAACCAATCCTGATACAAGAATCGGCTGTGATGGTGCCATCGGATACTGCACTGTCACTTCAAAGGGCGATGTTCTTCCATGTAACTATTTTGAGGGAGCAGATGTTGAAAATGTGAAAGACAGATCTTTCCGTTGGATATGGGACAATTCACGTTTCCTTAATTATTTCAGGAGCCTGAAAGCCTCGGATATGAAGGGAAAGTGCAGCAGGTGCCAGTGGCTTCCGGTTTGCAGGGGAAGCTGCATTGCGGCAAATTTTACAAGAAGGGATATTTTCCAGGCTAACTGTCACTGCTGGCTGGTGGATGAAAAATGAATGATGGTTGTAGAATTCCTGCCATTGTAAATTTACTTACTCACTGTAATGATATTCTGTGCAGGATTATTTGAATGTGCCGCCTTCGGCGGATGCTTACTTTGTTTTTAGATTGAAGGTTTTTTTGGGTTTTAAATGAGAAATGTTTATGCTACTCATATCAACAGGATTTCTACGGAGCCAATTTTCCTTTTTATCTTTTGGAAAGAGCATTCCTGCAGAGCGGAAGCTGTGAATGATAATAGATTGTGTTCTCTTCAAAGGAAAACTGGAGTGGGAATACATTTACACCGGCTTCAATTGCTTTTTCAAAAGTTTGTGCGAAATCCGGATCAATTATCCCGTTTGCTGTGAAGCATTCTGCTTCCGGTCTGAATATAAGAATGAGGATTGCAGCTTCATGGCCTTCTGACCTGGCTTTGATAAGTTCATCAAGATGACGTTTCCCGCGGGTTGTCGGAGCATCAGGAAAAGATGCTGTTTTTCCTTCAGCCAGTGTGCAACCCTTGACCTCAATCCAGATATCCGTATCGCCTTTCATCAAAAGATAGTCAAGCCTGCTCTCTCCGAATTTCTGCTCAGGCAGAACGGCATCGGCATTGCTGAAAAGATCAATGACGTTATTCTTGATTACCCATTCTGAAATCTGCCTGTGAAATGCAGAATTGATAAGAATCCAGTTATCTCCTGACCTTCCGGCTATCATGTCCCAGCCAGTTTTTCTTTTCGGATTGCTGGCTTTTCGAAGCAGTACACGGTTTCCCGGATAGAGTATGTCAATTAGCCTGCCAGGGTCATGCACGTGTACTTTTTCTTGACTTTTGCTTCCACTCACATCGACCTCGACTATAGCCAGAAAACGATTTAGTCTTTCAATCAGGATGCCTTCGGCATCTGTTTGGATTTCAAGGACTTTTTGTGACGAATCTGTTGAAGAGAGTGCTTTTAGAGACATAGTTAATTGTTCTAAGCTTTATTCAGATATGATTTAATTGGTAATGTGCAATTTGATAATAGATTGATGCAAGGTGAACAGATATAAAATCTATTCATCCCAATGCTTTTAATGTTGAAAGTGCTGTTTTCTTAATAAAACCCTTGCATTCGACATTAATGGAACCCTGATTTAGTGAAGTTATGGAATGCCCCAGCGGATCATCACTCTTGAGTATTCCACGAATAGTGTTCTCGTTGCTGGTGACTGTTACTGTCGGGTCAATCTTTTCACCTGCTAAGAGCTTGCTGAATTCTGTTACCAGACCATCTTCTGTACAAACTTTGATCCTCAGTTCACTGTTGTCATTCGTGGTTATTTCCACAAGAATAACATCATTTCCTGCTATGTTTTTGACAACTCCCGGAACCTCGTCGATTCCTTTGTTGTAGTAGTCGGCGCATTTTTTCAGCAGACTGAAAAGATCTGTGTTAACTGCTCCCCCGGTGACCTGTGCAGAACTTGTTCCAGAAGAGAAAGAAGTGTATGTAGCATGTGAACCTGTGCTGTAACCTGAACTGCTGCCTGAATTATACGTATTTGAGGATTTGACGGATGCATCCTTTTCAGAAATTGCATCATCCAATGGACCCAGAATATCATGTTCATTGATCTCAACTTTGATCTGATCTACGACTTCTGCCATTGACTGATTGGAAAACAGTATCAGAATCATCACTATTGCTATGATTGCAATCCTTTTTTTTGACTCCGGTCTTTTTGAACGTTTTGTGTCCACTCTCATATAATGTAGAATATGTGTCGGGTTTAAAAAGTATATGTTCATGGAATATTTGAGTTATCGTCGTTGGATGTACATGGGATTCGTGAAATGTATGGAAATAAGGGAAACAGGTTTACGGTGATTTGATCGGTTATTTCTTGAAATTCGTTTTTCACCTTTAGAAGAAAATAATAGATTTCTGAAAGATACATAACATATTAGAAAAACTAATATTAAAAAATGTAATACATTACTTAATGATGATTAACCTAGATGATGATACTAATAAAGAAAGTAATCCTACATGTTTTATTAGTTATTCATGGGACAATGAAGAACATAAAGAATGGGTTATGTACCTAGCTTCTAGACTTCAATCTAATGGAATCAAAGTAACACTAGATGAGTGGCATTTGCAAGCCGGAGGAGATTTACATCTTTTCATGGAAGAATCCATTAGAAATTGCAATTATGTGGTTATCGTTCTTACACCAAATTATGCAAAGAAAGCTAACAACAGGGAAGGAGGGGTTGGCTACGAAAACTCCATCATAACTGGAAACATTCATAAGCATTTGCGTCAAGTTAAATACATACCAATAATAAAATCTGGAAATTTAGATAATTCTATTCCTGAGTATCTGGCCGGGAAAAAATATATTCCTTTTTTGGAAGAAGGAAAGTTTGAAGAGAATTTAAAAGCTCTAGTACATGCACTATATAAAAAGAAGATGAATGACATCCCACCTCTAGGTCCAAATCCTTTTTCAAAAAAAGAAATAAGTAACCACCATACATCTCTAAAAAACAACAATGACATTATTGAAAATGAATTTATAAATACAGATGAGATTCTAAATGAAGAAAACAACAAATATATATTGATTGAAAATGGTAAAAAAGTTCCTTATGTTAACTCAAAATCTGTCAGTAATGCAGAATGTGTAATATATGCAAATATTCTTGTTGAAGAATATGAAAATGCGTTCTGTCTTCAACATTTTGAATCCTCCCTACATATTGACAATCTAGAGTATATTATTGAAAGATATTATTCTACCTTTTATACAGATCATCACCGTGTGTCTGCTTTTAATATAAATCAGGAAACTTGTAGTTGGTTTGGTTATGGACCTTTAAATTTTATTACTGCAATCAAAGACCAATATTATAGATATAAAGATTTGAAGCGCCGTGGTGAGAAAATTTATCATCATGAAATAGCTTATTTTATTGACGAATGGAAAGATGGTATTTTTTTCATAGGAGGTCAACCAAGCAAAGTAACAGGAAAAGAAGATTCTGTCACAGTTGATAAGATTAGCATTGGCTTTATTTTCAAAAAAATGCCTTTTGATACAAATAAGTATAATGATTTCTTTGGATATTTCGATGAAACACACTTGTTTTATGAAAATTTCACTTCATCACTTGAAACTAAAGAAATGAATACTCAGATTAACAATGAGACATATGTTATTGATGATCCATACAAGAAAAATGGAGGGTGGGTTTGTGGTATTGTTGGAAATAATTCTGAAGAAATTAATTTTTCAGACTCATCATTTGTTGATAAAATTATCGTGAACTTTAACACATATCATGAATTGAACGATAAATGCAAATATATTATAACTTCTGCGAAATCAATTTCACTTCCGACGAAATGTTTTACTGCAAAAATAATAAATTACAAAGCTAATTGGGATTTACTCTAAAGAACCTCATTCTGTTTGGTTTAAGGTGGATTAATTTTCCTTAAAGTCACACACCAACAACAATAATTAAATACCAAACCCTCAAAGAAAGAGGGTGATACATATGGATTGTCTATTCTGTAAGATCGTTGCTGGTGAAATTCCTTCACATAAGGTCTATGAAGACGAGAATGTTTATGCGTTTCTGGATATCTATCCCTGTGCAGAGGGACACACAATAGTTCTTCCGAAAAAGCATTTCGGAAAATTCACAGACATGAGCAAAGAAGATGCAGCTACCCTGTTTGCTTCAGTGAACAAGATTGCAAAGACCGTAGGGGAAACGCTGGAACTTGAAGGAATGAACATTGGCATCAACAACGGAGAGATAGCTGGCCAAACTGTGCCACATGTGCACGTTCACATAATTCCAAGGCGTGCTGGTGACGGAGAAGGCAACATGCACACCATCGTGGAACTTCATCCATCCACAGACAACATTGCCGAACTTGCTGAAAAGCTCAGTAACTCATTTTAACACCAATGGAACATCCGGGTCAGGGTCATAATTAATAAGAATAAACGTAATCTATTGCATCAATTATTTATTTCACAATCACCTTTACAACAGATAATTGTAGGAGAATAAAATATGGCAGATGATGAACAGAAAGTACTCGATGCACTTAAAGATGCAAATAAACCAATGAGACCTGGAGAGATTGCTGAAGTCACCGGTCTTGAAAGCAAAGAAGTCAGCAAGATCCTTAAGACACTCAAGAGCACAGATGCAGTCTGCACTCCAAAAAGATGCTTCTATGCACATGCTGACTACGAAAAGTCAGAGTAAAAATACAAAATCAATTACTTTCTTTTTTCTCTTTTTTACTTCATATTTGTCTACTCTGTAGAAATCCTGTCATTAAAGTTTTGAAGGTAAAGATATCGGTTTTGTCAGATCGACATTATCTATCGTAGGTCATGTATAACTTGGCCAATCCCGAAAGGTACGGCGAAGCCGGCGTTTTCCCACAAGACAAAACAAAGTAATTTTCATAGTACCTTGAAACACTTTTTTCGCAGGCATTCTATAGAATTCTCAGTATAACCCAACTTTGACAGTCAAAATTAATAAGAGTGTTCTTAGCTTTGTTGTATTCGGTTAAAATGCAAACAAAACTAAGAACATATGAGATTATTCCTAATGAGAATATATGCTTTCCCATCGGAACTATTCTGGCTGTAAATTGGCTTTACGATACCCTTGATTTATCCGCTGTTTTTGGTAAACACAAAAAGAATGGTATTGATATCAACAGCCTACTGAAAGCACTTATAAGTTACAAGCTTACAGATAATTTCAGCATAAGTAAAGCTCACGATTGGATCAATCGTGATGAAGTGCTTGACATTTTCAATCTACCTGAATTTTGTGAAAGAACTCTCTACAGGGTTCTTGAAACCCTGGGAAATAATCGTGAAACGATTATTTCCAATATTCAGGATGAAATATTTGCCCGATACGATTTTGAACATACCAACGTAAACATGGACTGGACGAGCATTTTTTTCCATGGTGACAAATCTCCTCTTGGAATGTATGGATATAGCAGAGATCATCGACCAGACAAAAAACAGATAACAATAGGTCTTGCTGAACTTGCTAATCCTATAAATGTTCCCATAGGTCTTACAGTAGAGAAGGGAAATCTACCAGATCAAAAACATTTTGAGAAGACATATTACCAAATCAACAATAGAATGGACCAGGGTTCACTTGTCGTTTTTGATAAAGGAGCTCATAGCAAAGGGAACATTGACTTGATAAGGGAAGATGAGATGCATTACTTAACTGCAAGAAAACTCAATAAGAGTGATGATAAGAAAATTGCAGTATTCTGGGAAGCTTCTCCTGAACTTATCGATTCTGATAATGGAATATATGGACTGAAAACCATTAAACCAAGCAGTGTTAATTACATGTATTTTTCAGAAAAGCTCCAGAAAGAACAACATGACTCTAAAATAAGAAAAGTTATGAGATTGTTGGAGGAAGCAAAGGAGATACAGAAAGCTATCAGCAAAAACAAGAAGCTTCCTAAAAAATTCAGAATCAACAATGTTCTTGTTGATGTCACTTATTCTTTGCAGACTAAACTGATGGAACTAGATGAACAGGAGGCTATCAAGCTTCTGGAAGAAAAGATAATTACAGGTAGAGAAGGATTTTTCTGCCTGAGATCAAGTCAGAATTTGACACTAAAAGAAGCTCTTCTAACATACAGAAAAAAAGACTCCATTGAAAAAATAATCCATTCCCTGAAGAATGAGATTGAAATTAAACCATTAAGAGTATGGACTGAGGCTTCCATTTATGGTGCAGTGATCATAGGATTCATTGCACAACTTTTCATATCGCTGATGCGATATGAGTTCAATGAACTCAGACATAAGTCTACAAAATTGATCGAGATTTATTTCACAAATCTCTATCAAAAATAGCTTATTGAATTTGACAGTAACCGTCGATTTTACGGATGAACAATCAAAAAAGTACATTTACGCCAATTTTGATGGGATAAATTCACTGATTTTAAGGCAGAAATGGGTGAAATCGTAGCGAATTACTTAAAATTGTTTAGAGTGTCAAATAGTTTTTCCTGACAAAAATACGAAAAATTGGGTCCAGTGAGAAGACATTCTCTTCATGAAAGAGTGAAAACTGTCAAACTTGGGGTATAACTGCAAAGTGTTTGGAACTATCTTCTGTGCAGCAGCATTGGAATGTGCCGCCTTCGGCGGATGGTTACTTTGTTTTTAGATTACAGGTTGTTTTTGTAGTGCATGAAAAAAAGTAATGTTTATTTCATTCATATTAACAGGAGTTCTACATAGCCTTATTATCTCATTCATGCGATTTCATTCCCCACTTATTACAGAAATTAAGAATACAATGTTGTCTAAAATTTTCAATGATAAGACCTATTTAGTTAGAAAGTATATGAGCATACTATCTTTAATTTAAGGCATTTACTACGGAGGGGTTTTATTACAAACATTAGATCAAAAATAATTATAGCAATTGTTTTGTTAGTAGCCAATGGTTTTGCCGGATGTGTAGATACAGATTTTGTTGATAATTCTTCACTCATATCAAGTACATCGGGTGACAATATTAGTTCATCTGTAAATGATAAAAACAAAATTTCAGATATTAATTACTCTACTATCGAGCTGCTGCCTCCTTATAATGAATCAAAGCCGGACTGGCTCAAAACCAATGCATCTAATGTAGCTAAAATTGTTCTTGAAGATGAAAGGGCAATACAATTAGTTATGGAAGGTGGAACTATCGTAGGCGTTACCTATTCCTGTCATCCTACTTCTGAAGATTATGAAGGAACGGGATGTGCTCCTGCATTGAAAATAGAATCAGAAAATAAAATAATTGACTTTTTGGTTGATGAAGAAAAAGGAACAGTGCTTGAGACGGTAACAGAAATCACCGTATGATCGGTCTGATTCAAGAAAGAGTAAATGAATGAATGAATACAGCTGTATTCACTCAAAATCTGCAAGCCCATCAAAATCAAGGGTTGCAAAATAATCATCTATTGTTTCAGCTCTTCTTATCTGCATGAAACTGCCATCCGGTCTCATGAGGAATTCTGCTGACCTGAGCTTCCCATTATAGTTAAAGCCCATTGCATGCCCGTGTGCTCCTGCATCATGGATAACAAGAATATCGCCCTGTTCTATTTCAGGCAATAGCCTGTCGATGGCAAACTTGTCATTGTTCTCACAGAGGGAACCTGTGACATCACAGAGCATCTCATGATCCTCATGTTCTTTTCCAAGGACTGTAATGTGGTGGTAAGCTCCGTAAAGAGCCGGGCGCATGAGGTTTGCCATGCATGCATCAAGACCAACGTAGTCCTTGTAGATGTGTTTCATATGGCGAACACTTGAAACAAGGTAGCCATATGGTCCGGTGATAACCCTGCCACATTCCAGAAATATCTTCAGTGGATGCAGGTCATTTGTCCTGATAGTCTCATCGTATGCCTTTGCAACACCCTTTGCGATGACATTGTATGGAACCTGTTTCTGGTCCGGCCTGTAAGGAATACCGATTCCACCGCCAAGGTTCACGAACTCGAATTTAATGTCAAGTTCCTTTGAAAGCTCAGCTATAAGCTCAAAGAGAATCTTTGCAGTCTCAATGAAATAAGTCGGGTCAAGCTCATTAGATGCAACCATGGTGTGCAGACCAAACCTCTTTACACCCTTATCCTTCATCATGCGGTAGCCTGTGAAAAGCTGCTCTCTTGTAAATCCGTACTTGGCTTCCTCGGGATTACCTATAATAGTGTTTCCTTCCTTCAATGATCCCGGATTGTAGCGGCAGCAGACAATATCAGGCAATCCGGCAGATTCTTCCAGAAATTCAATGTGGCTCAGGTCATCCAGATTTATGATAGCTCCAAGTTCCTTAGCTTTGACAAACTCTTCTGCAGGTGTATCATTGGAACTGAACATGATGTTCTCGCCGACAATTCCGGTCTTTTCAGAAAGCAGAAGTTCAGGAAGGGAGCTGCAGTCAGCACCGAATCCTTCGCTTTTAAGCAACTTCATGATATATGGATTCGGAAGTGCTTTTACAGCAAAATATTCCTTAAAACCGTTGACAACACTGAAAGCCTCCTTAAGTTTTCTGGAATTTTCTATAATTGCCTTCTCGTCATATACATGAAAAGGCGTGGGATAATTTTCGATTAGTTTCTCTATCTCTTCCTTTGTGAATGGAACTTCCTTTGAAAACATAATATTTTCCTCGTTATATATCTGGTTCCTTAAATCTCGGTACAAAGATAAATAGTTGATTGGAGGAACAGCATATGACTAAAATAAAGCAAAAAGATACAGAAATAGAACCAACCCGTAATAATTGCCTGTCAATTTAATCTCTGACCGAGAACTTAATAGTGTATAAAAAAGATAAACAATAGTGTAGAAAAAGGGGGGAACTGAGTGTCACTTACTCTCTTTTTTCAGGCAGCTTCATTCAGAACGTAGAATATATATACAACTTGTTCGCATAGAATAAAACAATCGAGGTTGCATCAAACATTAAAAACAGTTAATTGTTACCTTCGGATAGTCCGTTACGAACCCCGTTTCAAAAAAGAGGAGATAGGAATGAACGACAAAGATCATTACTCCGGTGATGACAAAGCGCCTGACAGAATAACAAGTATCGATGAACTGATAGAGCACATCATGAAAATGTTCTCCGGCAGCATCACAGAAGAAGATGGAAATACTGTGATACGTGGTTTTACTATCATCGGTCAGCCAGGTAAAGATCCAACAATTTTCGGGTTCGGTGGCCAGAGAGATCTTGATGCTCCGGAATATGAAGACGAGGATGAAGAAGATAAACTCTATATCTTCAGGCGGGAACCTTTCATTGATGTCTTTGAAACTGATGACAATGTCGTTCTGCTGGCGGACCTCGGGGTTGATGAAAAGTATGCGGAGTACAACCCATACAAATCCTATGTTGAGATCAGTGTCATGGACAATGACACAGGCTACTCCAGGGACATCGAGCTCCCATGTGATGTAGATCCAACCAGCATGGTGTCAAGTTACAGGAACGGTGTGCTGGAACTCACATTTGAACGTGCTGCTGGTGTAGAATAAGCGGCATCAATATTCCTTTTGGCATTGGTCATAAAGCATAGCTATATAGTATGGATGAATATATTTGTTTATGAATTGCCCAAGATGTAAAAGTTCCGATTCCACAAAGAATGGCATAGTTGGTGGACGTCAGCGTTACAGGTGCTCCGGGTGTGGATATAATTATACTGTCGAAAAGAAATCAACAGCATACCCTGAGTCTGTGAAAAAACAAGCTTTACAATTATACCTTGAAGGACTAGGATTTCGTTCAATTGGACGTTTTCTAAATGTTAGCCATGTTACCGTGCAAAACTGGATCAAGCAATTTGGCAGTGAATTAGAGGAACTAAAAAGTCAAAAAGAGATCTCTGTCGTAGAATTAGATGAGATGCACACATACATCGGGAATAAAAAAACTACTGCTGGATCTGGATTGCTGTTGATAGAGATGGGAAAAAATTCATCGACTGCTCTTTTGGTAGTAGGGGAACAGAAACAGGCGAAAAACTCTGGGATAAGTTAAAGGAAAAAGAGATTGGAGAAGTGATGACTGATCACTGGAGAGCATATGCAGAGTTCCTTCCGAAGGAGATTCATACTCAATCAAAAGCAGAAACTTATACTGTTGAAGGTTACAACAGTATATTCAGGCATTTTCTAGCAAGGTTAAGAAGGAAGTCAAAGTGCTATACCAAGAGCATTGAAATGCTAAAGTATTCGATCATTCTTTTAATGAAATACAGGAATAACGAGTTATCTATATTTAATTAACAATGCCTAATTTTTAATGACAGGAATTGTACAGGCCCAAAAAAAGAGAAAGAAAAAGGTTGAATATCAGATATTCAATTTGCTCATCCTTTCCACAGCTTCATTGATCCTGTCAACGGAGCGTGTAAGTGCAAATCTGATATAACCTTCACCGTAAGTTCCAAAGCCGACACCAGGCGTTGCTACAATACCTGCTTCCTCAAGAAGCAGCTTTGCAAATCCCATAGAATCATAGCCATCAGGAACAGGAGCCCATACGTAAAATGTTGCTTTAGGTGCTTTGACATCAAGACCAATTTCATTTAGTCCTTTAAGGAGAGCGTCTCTTCTTTCCTCATAAATGGTGTTCATGTCAGCAACACACTGTTGTGATTCGGAAAGTGCAGTAATACCTGCCATCTGGATAGCATCGAAAGCTCCCGAATCAACGTTTGACTTCACCTTACCTACGCCTGAGATTATATCCTTGTTCCCTACAGCAAATGCAAGTCTCCATCCAGTCATGTTGTAGGTCTTTGAAAGTGAGTAAAGCTCGATTCCTACATCCATTGCACCATCAATACTAAGGAAGCTTGGTGCTTTATAGTTGTCATAGGTCATTTCGGAATATGCATTGTCATGGATAACAACAATGTCATTGTCCTTTGCAAACTGTACAACCTCTTCAAAGAACTTTTCATCAGCAATTGCTGATGTAGGATTGTTCGGATAGTTCAAAAACATCAGCTTTGCTTTTTCAAGCTTGTCCTTTGGTATAGCATCAAAGTCCGGAAGGAAGTTATTCTCTTCCAGTAAAGGCATAATGTGAGGCTCGCCACCGGCAAACTGTGTTCCTATTTTGTATACAGGATATGCAGGGTCAGGACAGAGTGTCACATCTCCGGGGTTGATAAATGCCAGTGGTATGTGTGCAACTCCTTCCTTTGAGCCGATCATTGTGAGTACTTCAGAGGCAGGGTCAAGTTCAAGTCCTCTACTCTCTTTGCACCAGTCAGCAGCTGCCTCCCTGAAGCTCATCATTCCGGTATATGACGGATATGTATGTGTTTCCGGTTTTTTTACGGCTTCACACATTGAATCTACAATATGTGCAGGTGTTGGCTGGTCAGGGTCACCAACTCCAAGATCAATTACGTCTACTCCCTTAGCCTTGATCGCTGCCTTGGACTCGTCTATTGTCGCAAATAAGTATGGGGGCAATGAGTTAATCCTATCAGAATACATTTGTTCACCTATAATTCAAGCATGTTTTTACCTGTAATGGTATTATAGCATCACGTCTATGATTCACATCTATTTAATATGATAGCATAAGGCAAATCCTTTCCGTTTTTTGGGAAAAGAATAAAGCCAACAAAATCTATTAATATTAAAAATATATATTGTAATTATATATTACAAAAGAGTCATGTGGTGCGGACAATTACTTGTGATGAAAAACTGGACACATTGAAAAAAAGGGAGCGAGAGCTTGAATGCATCTATAACATCTCGGACCTTTTTGATCTGCATGTGCCTCTTGAATCTCTGCTAAAGGGTATTATACACAGATTGCCAGCAGCTTTCCTTTACCCGGAACATGCAGAAGCATGTATAATTCTGGACGGGAATGAGTATCATACCGAAGGTTATGAAAAAAACAGGAACAGCCTGTCAAACGATATCCTTGTTCACGGTATTAAAAACGGGGAGATACGCGTTTCTTACAGAGAAGAATTACCTTTTCATGACATTGGTCCTTTTCTTAACAGTGAACAAAGATTACTTGGCATGATAACTTCACGTCTCTGTAAGGTCATTGAAAGGAAAAAAGTGGAAGCAGCCCTTCTGGATTCCGAGAAAAGATACAGGCTTATATTCGACGCATCGCCTTTGGCTATTTTTGTTGACCGTAAAGGAATTATTACACACTGCAACAGAAGTTTTATGAATATTTTCCAGATCACAAAAGCAGATGTAATTGGTTCTCAGGTCTTTGATTTTGTGAATGATGATTCGCTTACAAGACTTCTTGCAGGTTTGACATCAGATCTTCGCCCATTCTATGAGAACGAATACTCTGCCAGAATTTCAGGTAAAGAAAAATATCTTAAATCATATTATGTGCCGTTGCGGGGACGGGAAAACACCATCGAAGGCGGTATAGGTCTTATAGCCGATATTACTGTCAATAAAAATTTCGAAGAGGAGCTGGAAAACCAGAAAGAACTTCTGACAAGTACTTTCAATGCCCTGCAGGATCTTATAGTTGTAGTTGATCGCGATATGAGAATAGTTACCAGTAACTGGAAGGGTGACATAATTGACCCTCCGGATTCAGACAATCTTCATCCGGCAGTATGTGAAACCCTTGGTTCTACTTTAATGCCATGTGACCCCTGTCCTATCAGGAAAGTATTTTCAACAGGAAATATGAATGAATTCGAACATACGGACCCTGTTGATAACCGGGTGAGGGATTTCAGGATATTTCCGGTCTATGATACTAAAGGTGATGTAATGATGGCTGTAAGCCATATACGTGACATCACAGAGCGTAAAGAAACTGAAGAAGCGTTAAAAACATCAACCTCTGAACTGGAACGTGCATATGAGGAACTGAAGTCACTTGATAAGCTCAAGGATGAGTTCCTTTCCAATCTGAGGCACGAGCTCAATACTCCTCTTACCTCGATAAAAGGATTCAGTGAATTGCTCTATGACGGTACTCTTGGTGAATTGAATGAAAACCAGATGAATGCCATTGAACGTGTGGTGATAAAGACACGCAAATTACAGAATCTTATTGACTCTCTTCTCTTTGTCAGTACCAATCAGAACGGCGATGTGAAATACAATTTCGAACAGATAGACCTTGTTTCGGTGTTAAACGGAATCGTAAATATTTCCAGTGACTCTATTAAAGAGAAAAAACTGTCAATAATTTCAGACATTGCTTTTGATTCCTGCTTTGTTGATGGTGACAGGACATACCTGCCGCAGGTTTTCCATAATTTGATCGACAATGCAATAAAGTTCACTCCACAGGGAGGCAGCGTAACTATTTTTGCATCAGTGGAAGAAAATAATGTTCATGTTGTTGTAGGTGATACGGGAATCGGTATTGCAGAAAAAGATATTCCTGGTCTTTTCACAAAGTTCCACCAGATCGACAGTTCATCAACCCGTAACTACGGTGGCAATGGTCTTGGTCTCTATATAAGTAAGGTAATAGTAGAAAGCCATAATGGAAAAATATGGATAGAAAGTGAGAACGGGACCGGAACCGATGTTCACATATCCCTCCCACTGAAACAGGACAATCAGTTCTCTGCTTCTTCAAGATCACCTTCATTATCTGCTGAAAGGCCTGTGCTCAGATAATTCTCATTCTCCGGCAGTTCCAGATAAAAACTATCACAACTATCAATTTCAATAGTTCCTGAATTTATTGTGTAATCAAGTATGTGTCCTCCGGCTGTCCTGTCTGCTGTAATGAAATGCAGGTGATATCCGGGTACGTTGATACCATTAATGTATTCAGGCATCCAGTATCCGACTATTGATCCTTCTGTATCATTGAACTCGAACACAGACTGGTCTTTTGTTACATCAACAAGTCTTGGATATGGTTTTTCTTGGGCAGCTACGCTGCGTGTCTTCATGTATGAGAAGTTCCCTGTGATCTTAACAGCATACATCAGGTTTTTACTTGGAAGCAGTTCTTCAATATATGATGCTAATCCCTGACCGGTCATTTCTGTGTTTATATCTTCCTGAATGTCTGTTTCAAAGAATGTGACTGCTGCAAATGGTGAGGTTTCCGTGTCATTGGTTTTGTAAACATTGCCGTCGGCTTTCACCTGATATATGACTCCGTCAAGTTCCAGCATTTCCCCGTCAAGGCCGTCAAATGTACCAAGACCGAAATCTCCGTTCTCTTTCAGCTCTGCACAAGTTATCTCTCCGTCATATACGCCTTCCAGAAGTGCATCTATGACTGAGAACTGGTATATTGTATCGGTTTGCGTTACTGAAGTTGATGCTGCATCTTCCATATTATTTTCAGCAGCCTCCACATCTTCCGTTTGTTCACTCACACATCCTGCTGTCAGCATCGATAACGAGATAATCATAATCAAAAAGTAAAGATTTATTTTTTTCATTTTGCTTCCTCTTACATAGCCATGTCTCTTCTGGCCTAAAAAAGGTGTTCACAATTAAAAAAGGTAAAAGGCATGCAGTTTTATGCTGCTGCCGTTTCAGTTAAAATGTTCTCAAGGTTTAGGAGAATTAGTAACCTGTCATCCATCTTACCAACACCTTTCAGGTATTCGGCATTGATCTTCTGTGTGATAATCTCAGGTGTCTGTTCTATGTTAGAACCTTTCAGGCGAATTACCTCGCTTACAGAATCTACAACCAGTCCGATAATTGTACCGTTAATGTCAACGACCACTATCCTTGATTCATCTGTCATTTCTGTTTCGTTCATTCCAAAACGTCTGTCAAGATCCATAACAACTATGATCTTTCCTCTCAGGTTAACAACACCTTTTATGTATTCAGGAGACCTTGGTATTCTTGTAATATCAGGCATTCGGATTATTTCCTGCACCTGCATTATGTTGACACCAAACTCTTCTACACCCAGATTGAAAATAACAAGTTGATGAAGGTCATCGTCAATATTGTCAGCGTAACTTTCACTTATATCGCTCATAGTCTTACCTCAGTGAAAACGGGAATGTATTAGCACAATACATTCGGTCCATATTTATTCCACTCAATATTATATTGCAGTTAGTATAAATACCTTCTCTTGCGTTCTCTTAATATTCTCGTGTGTTGCAGTATTATCATTACATTTTTTCCCGTCGATAACTTCCAAAAACCGATTCTTATTTAAGTATTTAGACCAATACCACGCTAAAAATCAGGATCACTTTTAGTTTTTAATTATCACAATCACGAGGGTTCACATGAGCGATATTTTAAGGAGAGGACGCTTATCTTCAACGCCTGATGAAGATATGCTCGATTTTACATCATCAATGTCTGCTGACAAATGGATATTCGAGGCTGATATTCTGGTAGACATGGCCCACACGGTCATGCTGCATGAACAGGGAATCATAAAAGAGGAAGACTGCAGCAGTATTCTAACAGGCCTGCTGAAGATCAGGGAAGAAGGCATCGAAAAGCTGGACCACAGTTATGAGGACATCCATATCTCACTGGAGTCCAGGCTTATAGACATGGTAGGCGAGGATACCGGTGGCAGAATGCACTCAGGACGCTCACGCAATGACGAGGTTGCAACCTGCATCCGCATAAGGCTCAGGGATGAACTTCTCTCTTTAATGGAGGAGCTTTCAGGTCTAAGAACTGCTATTCTCGAGCGTGCGTCAGAGAATACCGAAACTCTCATGCCAGGTTTTACACATCTGCAACATGCACAGCCAACCACATTTGCACATCACCTTGTTGCACATTCAGATGCAATCGGCAGGGATATTGGGCGTGTTATCAGTGCATTCTCAAGAGTTAACAAATCCCCATTGGGCTCAGCAGCTTTTGCATCAACCGGTTTTGATCTTAATCGTGACAGAACCTGCTCACTGCTTGGATTTGATGACCTGCTTGGAAACTCAATGGATGCTGTAAGCACCCGTGATTTCCTGATTGAATCATCATCAGTGATGTCCAATATCATGGTGAACCTCAGTAAAATGGCAGAGGAAATTATCATCTGGTCAAGTTCTGAGTTTTCCTTTGTTGAACTTGATGACATGTATGCATCCACATCATCAATAATGCCCCAGAAGAAGAACCCTGATTCTGCTGAACTTGTCAGAGGCAAGGCAGGTACGGTTATCGGGTCACTTATGGCTCTGCTTTCTCTCTGTAAGGCACTTCCTTTGAGTTACAACCGTGACCTTCAGGAAGCTACACCTAATATGTGGCGTGCAGTTGAGACCACAAGAAGTGCTGTCCGTATCACAAAAGGTATGATAGCTACCATGAGTGTGAACACAGAATCAATGGCTGAAAAGTCAGTGCTTGGATTTACCACCGCCACAGAACTTGCAGATACAATGGTAAGAGCCGGTGGAATTCCTTTCAGGACAGCCCACCAGATAGTTGGCGTACTGGCAAGAGGAGATGGAAACCCGACACTGGCTGATGTTGATGCAGTAGCAAAGGATGTAATCGGGAAAACTTTGAGTTCCAGAGGTCTTACAGAGGAAATGGTAAAGGAAGCCCTTGATCCTGTTCTTAACATCAACAGGCGTTCAATCACAGGTGGTCCTGCACCTTCAGAAATGGAAAAGGCGATAAGGAGCCGCTTCACAGAACTCGAGGATACAAAAACCGATATATCAGAGCTAAACAGTGGAATTGATAGTTCATTGAAGGTTCTTTATGGCATTGTTGAAAAGTATACAGGACAAAAGGCTTGAGATACTTATTTACATTAATTCCTATCATAGAGTTAGAATAAATAATCAGATTTGACTTAGACTTACAGGTAATCAAGTGATGATCATGGATTATGAAGAGGGCGACAAAGTAAAGGTCGAAAAAGCCGGTGTCGAATATGAAGGTATAGCAATGCCAAGTACAACCGGTCATATTATCGTTAAGATGGTCAGTGGATATAATGCAGGTATTGAGCCTGAGGGTGCCACTGTTACAGTAGTACAGAAGAAAGCTGACATGGAAGAGGCCACAAAGAAAGCAGTAAAAGCTGAGATCAAACCAAAAAAAGGACTTCCAAAGGTATCCATCCTCTCAACAGGAGGAACAATTGCCAGTAAAATAGACTACAGGACCGGCGCTGTCACTTCGCAGTTCTCTGCAGATGATATTCTGCAGGCAATTCCTGAACTTACAGAGATCGCAAACTTCAGCGGCAAGGCTATCTACAACATTCTTTCCGAGAACATGAAGGCAGACTACTGGCAGGAGCTTGCCAGGGCTGTTGTTGAAGAGATCAAAAATGGTGCTGACGGTATTATTATTGCCCACGGTACAGACACCATGATGTATTCAGCCGCTGCATTGTCATTCATGATTAACACACCTGTGCCAATCGTGTTTGTCGGTTCCCAGAGAAGTGCTGACAGGCCAAGCAGTGACAATGCCATGAATGCAATCTGTGCAGCAAAGGTTGCTGTAAGTGGCATAGCAGAAGTAACCGTTGTCATGCATAGTGAGTCATCAGACGATAAGTGTTCAATTCACCGTGCAACCAAGGTCCGCAAGATGCACACTTCCAGAAGGGATGCTTTCAGGTCTATTAATTCAGAGCCAATAGGATATGTTGATTATTCCACAGGCAAGATCATAACTGATCTTTCCTACGTAAAGAGAAACGAAAGGGAACTGGCACTTATGGATTCACTTGAGCCAAAATGTGCCCTTGTGAAATTCACTCCTGGTTCAAGTCCTGATATTCTTGGTTATTTCATCGATGCTGGCTACAAAGGAATCGTCATTGAAGGAACTGGTCTCGGTCACGTATCTACAGACTGGGTTCCACAAATAGAGAGAGCAACATCACAGAAGATCCCTGCAATAATCACTTCCCAGTGTCTTAACGGCAGGATATGTGACAGGGTATACGATACTGGTCGGGATATCTTAAAAGCCGGAGCAATTGAAGGCAAGGATATGCTTCCTGAGGTTGCACTTGTTAAAATGATGTGGACCCTTGGTCAGATACAGAATTATGATGATGCAGTTGATATCCTTAAACAGGATATCAGGTGCGAGATCAATGAGAGGAGCCTTGAATAAAGGTTCCGGAATTTCTTTTTTTGAAAAAAATAATGTTTGTCTACAACAATTAATTTTATATTACATATAATTTGTAACTCAAATTATTTGTGGGCATATATACGAAGTGTTTAACACAACTAGCAGATAAGTCCCGGATATCCCTGCCTCTTCAACCAATTCCCAGGTTTAATCCCCAGACCCAAAAATAATATACAAAACAAGCATTCTGTGAACTATCGGAGAAACAAAATGCTGCCTGTTGAAAATCTTGCAAACATCTTTGGGCTTTTATCCGCATTATCCTGGGGTGCAGGAGATTTTGTAGGTGGTTACGCTACCAGGCGGGCAAGTGCCTATTCTGCTGTAATGGCCACACAGGTCACTGGCATTATTATGTTCCCTATTCTTGCATTGGTCTTTTCAGAAAGCCTGCCTTCATTTAACAATCTCATGTGGGGAGGCCTTGCAGGATTTTTCGGAGCAGCAGGACTGATATTACTTTATATGAGCATGGCTAGGGGAAAAATGAGCATTGTTGCAACGCTGGCCGCGGTAATAGCAATAATCATACCTGTTATATATTCAGCTATAAATGAAGGACTTCCTGACACTTTTAAAATTGCAGGATTCATTTTTGCACTTATTGGCATATGGTTCATTGTCAGAATGAATGCAGGATTAGAGTTAGGGACAAAAGATATAAAATACATAGCAGTTGCAGGTATATTATTTGGCCTGTTCTTTATATCCATTGACAGTTTCAGTTCCACTGGAATTTACTGGCCATTGACGTTTTCAAGAATCACAGCACTGTTCATGATCACGCTTTTCATAAAAATAACAGCAACAAAAATAACAAAACCGACATCAAATGCAATCATGCTTGTTGTTCTTGCAGGAATTTTTAATACAGGAGGCGTTGTCCTGTTTGCTCTGGCTTCTGTTGCAGGAAGGCTGGATGTAGCCACGATTCTATCATCACTGAGTCCTGCAGTTACGGTACTTTTGGCATGTGTAATATTAAAAGAAAAGCTTGCTCCACGTCAATGGGTAGGAGTAGTGGCTTCGATGACGGCTATTGTGCTCATATCGATTTAAGAATGAACAGATGAGATATTTAACGACTAGTATTCACCCGTCTCTAAACCAATAGGAATAACAAAACTAAAAGTACTCCCTTCACCAGGCTCACTTTTCAGGCTCAGCGTTCCTCCATGCAATTCAACATATCTCTTCACAATTGCAAGCCCCAGTCCCGTTCCTTCAAATTCTCTTGTTATGAAACTATTGACCTGCCTGAATGGTTCAAATATTTTCTTCTGATCCATCTCTAAAATACCGATACCCGTATCTGAAACTTCAATGCCTAGTGTTTTATTATCACAATTGACCTTTATGCTAACTCTTCCATTTTCAGGTGTGAACTTAACTGCATTTGAAAGAAGGTTGTACAGGATATCTTTGATCTTCTTTCTATCGGCATATATCTCACTATCCGATATCCTGATATCGGTTATTAGATCAGTGTTCTTATTTTTAGCAAGTGGTTTCATTGAAGATACTGTATCCTCTATCAGGTTGGCAATATTGAATTTTTCACGTTCAAGCTCCATTTTTCCGGCTTCAACCTTAGAAAGATCAAGGATATCATTTATCAGTTCGATAAGGTGCTTGCTGCTTTTCATGATATTCGATACGTAGCTGGCCTGTTTTTCATTCAGCTCTCCCTGTATCCCTTCATTAAGTAATTGTGAAAATCCGAAAATAGAATTAAGAGGTGTACGAAGTTCATGGCTCATGTTTGCAAGGAATTCTGATTTTATTCTGTTAGCAGTCTCAGCATTCATTTTAGCATGTAACAGTACATCCTTTGCGTGTTTTCTTTTTGTAATGTCCCTGCTAACACCAATCACTCCAATAAGTTTCCCACTGGAATCATACATAGGACTTTTGATGGTTTCCAGATATTCTTCATGTCCGTCATCTGCGAAGCTGACTTGTTCCTCATTTACAGTAGGCTTTCCTGCTTCAATCGCTCTCCATGTGTCTTCGGTTAAGGAGTTTTATTTACTTATTGCTAATGTTTTTGGACAATAACAACTACCTTAACTTACAGAATTTAACTGTTAAGTAATCTCATACTACTGGTTTTATCACTGGTATGTTTTTGATGAAGTTATGAAACTACATGCTATTTATCACGATTCTTCTCTTAACCGATGACGCATGAATCGCTCTCCTGTCGTTCCGGGAAAAAAAATCTGCAAGTTCCTCATCCACAAAATCATAATCGTTTTTTCCAATGATCTCTGCTTCCTTTGCTCCATAGAGACGTTCAAATTTGGCATTGCATGATAGATAAACTCCATCGGTATTCTTCAGCCAGATAAGATCCGGAATAGTATCTAACAACGAACGTAATTGTCCTTCACTATTCATCAGCGCATCGTATGCTTTTTTGCGTCTGGTTATATCAATTGTTGCTGCCATAACTCTTTCAACGCCATTGATTGTTATGGGACTCAACCGTACACGTTCCCAGAATAGTTCACCGGTTGCCTTCATATTGAGCCATTCGAATTCCTGTGTTCCCTCAGCTGCAGCTTTATGTATCCACTCAAGTGCCTCTTTAAACGAATATGGAGCTTCCATCCAGAATTCATTTGCCTTTAGTTTATCCAGAGAAGAGAAACCATACATTGTAAGAGTGGTGGGATTTGCATCTATTATCTCGCCGGTATCTTTATCGTGTATCAATATTGATATCGGCGAATCCATGAAAAAAGCCTTATACTGCTCTTCACTATTTTGAAGTTTCTCCGCAACCGCAGTTATATTTGTAATATCATGAATAATTAAACAAAGCAATGTTTTTTCATCAGTAACAAAGGGAATGCTGTTTACCTCAACATTACGTATTTCATTGTTAGCAAGTTTGTGTCTGGAAATAAAACGATTCTGTATCCCTTTCTTTGCTTTTTCTATTTCTGTCTTTATTTCTTCTTTTGACAGTGTAGCGATATGAAATAATTTTTTGCCCGTAAACTCTTCTTTTGTCCATCCGTAATACTTACAGGAAGCATCGTTTGCACCAACAATATTCATGTTACCATAGGCCCCTTTCAAAATGACATTCATTTCCAGTTATAAAAATCCTTATTTTCTTTATATTAGTATTTATTTAAACTCCCCTAGCTAAAGTACATCATCTAATCCGTTTATTTAATAAATTGTACTATAATAATGAATCATTATGGCATTAAATGTTTAATAGCCCTTTATTCCCATACTTTTTTGTTTTTATGAAAACGCAATCAATAGACGGTCTTATAAAACTTATAATATGGAATGAATTTAGGGGAAGTTGACACTTTATTTTCCAATTCACATATAAATAGTCTTTATTTTGAAAATTAAGCAGCTTTAAAAATGTACTTTTTGTGGGGGAGCACTTACAGCATATTTGCAACGAAAAATAAGGCATGTATTCCCTTTATTTGAGTGTCAGTTCTAAAGGACCCTATGTTACCAGGATCTATCAACAGCATGGCGACGTGGTCATTATTGAACAATGTATCGCATCCTTCGGGTTCGCTTGCCTCAACCTCTAAAGCTACTGATGCTTTTTTGTTTATCATGATAGTTCCGGTTTCTTAATGAGAATGAATTTCTTCTAACAACTATATGGGGTAGATATTTGTAGTAACTTTATGTTTAATTATATATTATTGTTATTACCATTGTGAGTACAATCATATAGTAGAAAGCTACAAAGCCAGATTTTCAATAGGTTCCACATGTACAGGGACTTTTTCAATACCATTGAAAAATTGGCAAAATAAGGGATTTTGAGATTATACTATAGTAATCAAATAAAACAAAAAGGAAAAGGAGTTTATTTCCTTCTCCTTGTTACCAGAGCATTTAACGAAAATATAGCAATGATAGTTACTATTCCTAATCCGGGAGTGCTTTTAGAACTTGTATTCTCTGGCTTCTGGCCGGCAGACTCTGTTTCACTATCCTGCAAACTAAAACTGGTATCAGTCTTTGAACCTAATTCAGTTGTTTTTCCTGTTATGGCAAACGTAGAGAAACCAGATGTCTCAGAAACATAATAGACATAATCATCGTCGTCCTCATATTTCTCTGTTACCAGTTCATTCCATATTTCCGCATCATATCTGCATAAACAGATGGCAGATTCCTGAATATCGTTTTCTTCCATCCAGACTTTTTCAACTCTAAACATGATTTTCACATCCTCTATATTTGTCGGCGTTGCAAATCCAGTTTTACCAACCCAGATATTCATGTATCTGTAAACTTCGTCTGGAGCTGCTTCATCTGCAAAAGAGGATTTGTCTTTCAGGACTTCTATGGTAGCTGAAATAGATCCTGCATTCTTTAATGCAGTGAACTTTATAGATTCAACAGGATTGAGTTCTTCTTCAAAATTATAAGTTGATTCCATGTCCTTATTTATATTTCCTAGAACAACTTCTTTTTTCAGGATATTCTCATAATCTTCTCCGCTGGTACCACCTCCGCCACCACCAGAGCCTCCTGATGAACTGGAACTTGCCACTTTAGTATTTGTTTCATCGCTATCAACTATAAGGGTCCATACATATTGTATACTTTCAGTTGTTGTTTCTGAAACAACGGTTACATTGTATGTGCCAGAAGATGCTGGAATATATGTAAAGCATGCAGATAGACAAGAAGTATTTTCCTGCATTTCACTTCCATCGATGAGCCAGATTATTTTACAGTCTTTATTTGTATTCACAGTAAAGATTTGACATACATTTGTATCAGTTTTTATGCTTTGATTAATAGGACCAAGTGTTACGAATGCTAATGAAGGAGTAGTAACTTGCATAAATGGGTAGAGTCTTACGTCTTCGCAATCTGCAACCTTGAAATAAATATTCTCTGTAATCTCAACGGTGCTGTCTTTTGAAAGTGTTATATTCTCTGCATTTTCCATTCTGATGCCATAGCTGGAAATATCTGTAATTTCAAGTTCTCCAAATATATCACTTGAATACAGATTCACAAATTCATCTGATGTCTGGAAAAGTCCTTGAACAGATACACATTCAGATCCGGTTTCATTCATAATTTCACTGAAGTGCACTGCAATAGTTGTCTGATTATTTTCAGAAAAATCTGTATTATATGTATAATCACTGCCTATTTCTATTGTACAATTATCAATTTCCAGATCATTGTTTCTCAGAATCAATGAAATACTATTATTGCTTGCATTGATATCAAGAACCGAAAGTTCATATCCATTCTCAAGAACAAGTGCAGAATCCGGGTAGATTATGTATTTTTCATCATTATCCAAAAGAACTCTGGATAGAACAGCATTTGAAAGCAGATCAGTACTCTTTTCACAGAAAACTGTTGAATTATCAAAGCCTGCAAGGTATTTCCCACCAAAGAAACCTATGGCTGAATAATTACCCCATTCATTGTGTTTGAATGCGACTTGTACGGTTGTTGTCTCATATGCAAGATTATTCTCTTCTATTGTTCTTGAAGAAATAGTGGCAAACAACTTTTCGTTATCTGTAATTCCACCAAATTCATAGTTGAACCCTTCGAAGTTTTCACCTGTCCATTCAACGGTAGGTGGGTTTTCTACAACTGATCCTTGAATCTCATTTACATTTGTGTCGTTGCTTTCTCTGGCAATACAGAAATTCAGATTATCAGTATCATCAACATCAAAGAAGAAATCATTTGCAAGTTTAATGGTTGAATTTCTTTCCAGAATAATGTTTTCAGGGTTACCGAATTTAAGATAATTCGTACCAATCTCATTTAATTGTAAATTGCCAAACTGGTCACCGGTTTTGATCTGTAAAATATTTTCAAAATCAATCAGCCATAGGCCTTCAATAATGATAGAACCGCAATAGTAAGAATCATCTTGGAGGATATCAGTTATGTTCATTTCCATAACGATTACATCTTCTGTATCTTCCACATCCTCATCATATATCCACGTTTCACCATCTGATACATCAATAATTTCATCCTCTACAAATTCTCCATCTTTTGAAAGTTTCATCCATACTTTTTCACCGTATATATCGATTTGATTTATTTCAATAACGTAACCATTCGGCAGTTCCAAAGGATGTCCGTTTCTTAATACTATTTTTTTATCACTATCTACTAGCAGTGGTGCAAGTTCATTTGGTTTATTTGATTCTAGCGGAACATATATTTCACCAAAGAGTCCGACAACATTATAATTACCTTCAAGATTGTCACTTTCGTACTCTATTGGTGTAATTGTAGTAGTATAAGCAGTTCCATTTTCAAGGATAGTGTTTCCGTTAATATAATCTCCACCGAAGATTTGTAAGGTTTCAGTTTTAACATCCCTATCGAAATCATAGAAAAAACCAGCAAACTCGGTGGCATTAATTTCAATAAAATCAGTACTTTCATTCCCGATAATATCATTGAGACTGTATCCTGTGTACAATGGACTTCTTACCAGAACTTCCTCTTTTTGAATAATAGTGATGTTAGTTTCATCAGCACTTACATCAGGGTTCTGAATAATATTTTTGATAATAGCAATCTTGTTAGATTCCCCTGAAAAGGTGTTTTCAAGTAAAAAGCTGATTATTGTCTGCTCATTCCCATTAAATGTTTTATTGAAGTAATAATATTCTCCATTTTTAACTATATCCTGATCAAGCAGTTGTCCATCCTTTGTCAGATTGATAAATATCTTGTTGCTGTTTAAGTCCAATGTGACTAAACTTAGATTGTAGCCTTCATTTAATTTATATGGTTCATCTGATGTAATTATGACTTTATCATCGCAAGATACAGTTCCTGCATCAGGATTTACCTGATATTCTGAATCAAATTCTATATAGTCGTATGAATTCCCTTCAAATATCTGGGATGAATTAATAGTTATTATAGGATTTATTTTTCCGGTAGCAACATTATACCGGTTATAAGTATAGATGCTATTTTCCTCAATGATTTCATAGTCAATAATGGTATTAGCTTTTTGAAGAGAAACTAAAGCTTTTTCGTCAGAGATTTCTTCGATTTTTAAAGAATAATCCTCATCTAAATTCCAGCTTTCTTGATATTGAACTAATATGCTTCTATTGTCGATGTCATCTGTGTTTGCATCAGGATAGATATCATAACTATTTGAGAACTCTACATATCCTTCACCGGATCTTGAATATATCATATTCAAAAGTGGAAGTTTTAGAATTGTTTCAATTTGATTTGTACTTCCATTAAGACGCTGATACACATATGTTTCATTATTACCCATAATGGATGTATCTACAATTGTGTTATCTTTATTAAGCACAAGCAAGCAATAGTTTTTATCAGCATCTATATCTAGTGGTTTTAAAAAATAATTATTACCAAAGCTCCACGATTCATCAAGTTGCATTAATTTTGTAGGGTCAGTATCGTTTGTCTCGGTATCAGAGTATTGGTCAATTTTAGTTACAGCGATTAAACCGTCAACCTGATCTTGGTATATGTCAGAAACATATACCTTTAAGATAGTCCTGTCTATTTCATTAATCGTCCGGTTATAACAATAGTAATTTTCAGCAACTACAATGTGCTGATCGACAAGTTCATCATTTTTAGTTAAATTGATAAGGACTTTGTCTCCTGTTTTATCAAGTAAAAAAGGTGTAAGTGCATATCCATCTTTTAGTTGCCATTGTTGGCCTGTCATGATGGCCCTTGATTTAACAGAGCATTTCCATTCTTTCTCATATGTCTCATTTTTATGTGTTGCTACTGCTTTTATGTGATGCTTTATAGATAAAGAAGAATTGTTAATAAATGAATCAAAAGTATAGTTTGCCTCTGAAACATTCAGGTTACTTTGTACCAGAGTATTATCAAGATACCAGTTTATTGTACTGTTTTTTCCTGTATTTACGTAGAAGTCTTTAGAATCTCCGATGTCTATAGAGCAATCTCTGGCTGGTTCAACTTTGATGAATTCAAGTGGAGATTCTGTAATATTCCACGTCCATTGTCTTTGATACGAACCATTCTCATTTTGTGCTTTCACTTGCAGAATATGTGTTCCAGTTGTTGAATTGTTGTTTGTATAGGAAGCACTTTTTATAGATTCGTTTATGCAAACAATTTTCCCATCAAGGGTCCATGTTACATCTCCGACTTCATTCAATTTTACAGCAAAAGTAACAGGATTGCCTTCATAGGAGTCAAAATCAAAAGGATATGGATTATATCCATACATTTTTAAAGCAGGTGGAACCGTTATTTCTGTGAAAGGATAATATCGTAGGGTTGCATCATCTGCAACTTTAAATGACAAATCTTCTGTAACATCAACAATAGTGTTTTGCAGGAGGTTAATATTTTGATCATTAGTCATTTTTATGTAATCATTTCCAATCTCAGAAACTTGAAGTTTACCAAAAGAATCTCCTTCATTTATATCTAGGACATTTTGATCATCTCTTAACCAGATTCCATCAATTGTGAGAGTCTGACTAAGCGATAAATTAGTTACATGTATTCTCATTACGTTGACTCTGTCTTCACCAAAAAGATCCTCTTCATAAATGAGAGCATCACTACTATTTACCGTAAGTATTTGATCATGTACTTCTTCCCCATCTCTATAAAGCTCCAACCAGGCTTTCTTTTTTTCAATATCAAGAGCTTTGAGGAAAACCGTGTAGTTATCGTTAATGTCAATTGACTCTTTGAGTGTGATTACATGTTTTTCATCATCGTCTAAAAGCAATTTTGTCATCCTGTCTGGTGTCTTATTGGTTAATGGGACATACCTCTCTCCAAATAATCCAATAACCGGGTATTTTGTAAGGTATGTTGTAGACTCAGAAGAAATATAATTCGTTTTGTAATCTATTTCCTGAATTGTGGTTGTATATTTCAGGTCTCCTGATTCAATAATCCTTCCACTTAATTTATCCACACTTAAATTTTCATCATCAGGTATAGTATTAAGATCACAATATAACCCTCCAAAATTCAATGGTGTCCATATTGATGTTTGATTATCTGCGACAGTTCCTCTTTGTTCGTAAACACCTGGTGTTCTTCTTTCAATGGATGGCTTAAATCTTAGTATATCATCGTCTGCGATCTCAAAAATAATATCCCCCATCAAACTAATTGTGCTTCCTTTTGATAGTAATATATTTTCGTCATTTTTCATTATAATTGTTTCATCATTTACAGACATTATTTCCATTTCACTAAATGTATTTCCTGCATCAAGTTCTATAAAATCGTCTGCTAGCTGAAAAATACCTTCTACAAAAACACCATTAGGTGTGCTAGAAAATATATCTTTGAAATGAACTGCTACAAGGGTAACATTGTCAAAAACCCCTAAATTTGTTTTGTACACATAGTCAGAATTGCTGGCAACTGATTTTTGTTCGATTATATTTCCATCTCTTATAAGAGAAACAATTAATGTATTTTCACTTGTATTGATTTCTACAATATCAAGTGAATATCCTTCCTCAAGTGTTATCGATGAACCTGAAAAGATCACAAATGGTTCATTTTTTTCTGCAACAATTATGGACAACTGCCCTGCAGACAGCATATTTTGACTTTGGATCCCATCGATAGTTGTGTTATTTGTGTATGCAACAAAATAATCTTCACCCAAAAAACCGATGCTACTATATTCTCCCCACTCAGCATGTTCGAAGTTCTTTTTCATAGCCTGAGATTCATAGACAATATCACCTTCCTCAATGGTCCTGCTAATATCATGTATTGTCAAAGACTCGGAGAATTTGCCAGAATCCAGGTCATAGTAAAAGCCTAAAAATGTTTTGGCATCCCATGTGTATTCTGTAGAAGAAGCAGTAAATTCATCCCACACAAGATTTCCATATTGTGATGAATTGTTGGAGTATGTTGTTGTTTCATATGAATTGTCAGAAACTGCTATACCTGTAGATGCAAACAGAATTAATAATATTATCGTTAAGTTTTTGAGATTCACCAATAACCACCACATATCAATAAATCAGATACATTTCTAAACATCTAATTTTATTTATGCTGAAACCAAAGATACCAAGTAAACATATTTGTATTGTAGTTGAACAACTAACCATAAAAACTTATTTATTTTTACGATAAAAATTAAAATGTTAGTTATATTATTGAGTCTGGGTTCTGTTTAAAGAATGGTTAAGGGACTAACTTTTATACCAGGCCATCAAGAAAAACAGTGATTAACGATGACTGAAAGCAGATCAATGGGACTATGGTCAGCCACGTCAATTGGCGTTGGCGCCATGGTAGGCGCGGGAATATTCTCAATATTCGGAACTGCAACCCGGATATCCGGTAATGCAGTCTATATCTCATTCATAATTGCCGGAGCAATAGCACTGTTAAGCACTTATTCCTACGCAAAACTGGGAGTCAGATATCCATCAGCAGGCGGTCCGGTTGAATTCCTGATTCATGGTTTTGGTGATGGAATACCTACCGGAGCTTTGAATCTCTTATTGTGGACAGGTTACATCTTCGGGCTGGCATTGTATGCCAAAGGATTTGCTCTCTATGCATTGACATTAGCTCCAGTTGATTCTACAACTTTATGGACAAACATTTTTGCCACAGCAATAATAGTCATTTTTACAGCCGTCAATTTCATCGGTGCAAAGGCTGTAGGAAAATCTGAACTTTTCATAGTATCAATTAAAGTAGGCATCCTTCTGGTTTTTGCAGTCTCCGGTCTCTTTTTCATAGACAGCTCAAATCTTTCTGTTGCAGAATTTCCATCAACATCAAACATCCTCTTTGGAGCCGGTATAGTATTTCTTGCATATCAGGGATTCGGGCTCATAACTAATGCAGCAGAAGATATGGTTGATCCTCAAAAGACACTTCCTCGGGCATTGTATCTGAGTGTTATCATTGTAATCTGCATCTATGTCCTCGTAAGTATCACGGTTCTTGGAAATCTGTCAATTTCCGAAATATCAACAGCTCAGGATTATGCCCTAGCTGCTGCTGCACAGCCTTTCCTTGGAAATTCCGGATTTACAATTATGGCGATAGCGGCTCTTTTTTCAACATCGTCAGCTATCAATGCATCTCTGTATGGTGGTGCAAACGTCAGTTATCTCATTGCAAAAGAAGGTGAATTGCCTGTTTTTTTTGAAAGGAAAGTGTGGAATAGAAGTACAGAAGGACTTTTCATCACATCAGGTCTTGTAATTCTATGCATCAATCTGCTAAACCTTGAAGGTATCAGTATGATTGCAAGCGCATCTCTGTTGGTAATCTATGTTGCAGTTAATGCCTCCCATTTGAGATTGGTAGCTGAAACAGGTGCAAAACGCTATCTTATATGGGCATCTCTTCTTAGTAGCATAGTGTTTTTTGGGATACTGGTGTATTATGAAATATTAAATTCAATAACAACACTGGTAGTTTTTGCTTTTATCCTTGCATTATGCTTCATAGTCGAATGGGCTTACAGAAACTATTCGAACAGAATACTAAAAACAAGAACCAATGGTGGAAATAAATCATGAGTGACGTTTCGTCAGCAAAAAATATAGGATACCTTTCTGCAGTATCAATAGGAATAGGCGGCATGGTTGGTGGTGGTATTTTCGCAGTTCTCGGACTTGCCGTTGAACTGGGAGGGGGCGAAACACCTGTTGCATTTGCACTTGCAGGTCTTGTAGCATTAATTACATCATACTCTTATGCAAAACTATCTGTTCGCTATCCATCAGAAGGCGGTACCGTTGAATTTCTAAATCAGGCATTCGGTTCCGGTATGATTACAGGAGGCCTGAATGTACTGCTCTGGCTGAGCTATGTTGTGATGCTTTCACTTTATGCCTATGCATTTGGTAGCTATGGTTCAACTTTCTTCCCGGATTCCATGCAATCCATTTCAAAACATGTTTTGATTACTGGAATTGTGATCTTAATGACCGCAATCAATGTCATAGGCTCTAAAGTTGTAGGCAAATCAGAAGAATGGATCGTTGCATTCAAGGTTGCTATTCTTGCCATTTTCATAGGAGGAGGACTCTGGAGCATAAGGTCACAATCTGTTGGGATTACTTTAGGTTCAGACCCGCTTCAGCTTGTTGCCGGCGGGATGATAATTTTTCTGGCATACGAAGGATTTGAACTCATAGCCAATACTGCCAATGATATCAAAAACCCTGAGAAAACTCTTCCACATGCTTATTACTCAGCAGTTCTTTTTGTGATCCTGCTCTATGTTCTGATTGCATACGTAGCCGTTGCAAGTGTTTCAACCGATACCATTGTGCAGGCACAGGACTATGCTCTTGCAGTTGCTGCCGAACCTTTCCTTGGAAGGTTTGGTTTCAACCTGATTGCTGTTGCAGCTCTTCTGTCTACAACATCTGCGATCAATGCCACATTATATGGTGCTTCACGGGTGAGTTATATTATCGCAAAAGATGGTGAGCTGCCTGAAATATTAGAGAAAAAAATATGGAACCGACCTGTTGAAGGGTTGTTGCTGACCTCTGTCATGACATTGTTTGTGGCAAATATCTTTGATCTTTCAAGTATTTCAATAATGGGAAGCGCTGGTTTTCTCCTTATATTCGGAGCCGTGAACGCGGCAAATGTTCGCCTGCACCAGAAGACAAAAAGCAAAAAATGGATATCAATTATGGGTATTGTTGCATGTATAGTAGCCTTAATAACTCTTATCTGGTATGTCATGACAACATCACCTGCAGACATCTATGTATTAATAGCCATGGTATTCCTTGCCTTTGCAGTGGAGGGTGTGTACAGAAAATATACCGGCAGGAAGATAAAGAAAATTCACAGAATTTGACAGTATAGAATTATTCCAGGCTCTACCCTTGGCATTCAATTTTTGGTTCAACGGTTATCACAAATGCAAACGTGCTGCCTTTTCCGGGTTTACTCTTGACCCAGATGTTTCCTTTATGCATTTCCACATATTTCTTAACAATTGCAAGACCAAGCCCTGTTCCGCCATGTTCTCTGATATTATATTGGCTTAGCTGCTTGAAAGGCTCAAAAAGGCGGTCAGTATTTTCGCCTGAAAAGCCAATTCCATTATCTGTGACATTGACATGAAGCATATCATCAACCTGCTTTATGTCAATACTTACTTCCCCCCGGCATTGGTCATAAAGCATAGCTATATAGTATGGATGAATATATTTGTTTATGAATTGCCCAAGATGTAAAAGTTCCGATTCCACAAAGAATGGCATAGTTGGTGGGCGTCAGCGTTACAGGTGCTCCCGGTGTGGATATAATTATACTGTCGAAAAGAAATCAACAGCATACCCTGAGTCTGTGAAAAAACAAGCTTTACAATTATACCTTGAAGGACTAGGATTTCGTTCAATTGGACGTTTTCTAAATATCGGGAATAAAAAAAACTACTGCTGGATCTGGATTGCTGTTGATAGAGATGGGAAAAAATTCATCGACTGCTCTTTTGGTAGTAGGGGAACAGAAACAGGCGAAAAACTCTGGGATAAGTTAAAGGAAAAAGAGATTGGAGGAGTGATGACTGATCACTGGAGAGCATAAGCAGAGTTCCTTCCGAAGGAGATTCATACTCAATCAAAAGCAGAAACTTATACTGTTGAAGGTTACAGCAGTATATTCAGGCATTTTCTGGCAAGGTTAAGAAGGAAGTCAAAGTGCTATACCAGAAGCATTGAAATACTAAAGTATTCGATCATTCTTTTAATGAAATACAGAAATAACGAGTTATCTATATTTAACTAACAATGCCAAAAAAAGATAGATGATGAAGATGACGAAAAAAAAGGATAAGCTTTTATGCCGATGATCTAATTAGACGGCCTCATACTGATAAAAAATGCCGGGAATTAAATTTCATCTGTCTCTTCTGAATATATATCTTCATATTCAGGCTCAACAGGGACAGTAAAACTAAAACAACTCCCTTCACCCGGATCACTCTGGACACTGATGCTGCCTCCGTGCATCTCCACGAATTTCTTGGCAATAAAAAGTCCAAGTCCCGTACCCTCAAGTTCGTGGTTAAGATAGGGTTTAATTTGCCTGAAAGGCCGGAACAGTTTGTCCATATCAGCTATGGATATACCTATACCCGTATCCTGTATGTTGATATAGATTGAACTGTCCTCAATACCTGCTTCAATTATGACTTTTCCATCTCCCGGAGTGAATTTTATTGCATTGCTTGCAAGATTGAAGATTATCTGCTGGAACTTCGTTCTGTCAGCAACAATCATTTCCGGCAGGGCATCAATATCACATATAAGTTCAAGATCCACTTCTTTTTTCATGGCCAGTGATGTAACCGACATCTTCACTTCATTGATGCTTTCAAAAAGATAGAATTGTTCGTAGTTGAGTTCCATCCTTCCTGCTTCTATCTTTGAGATATCAAGAATATCATTAATTATATTCAGGAGATGCTTTCCGCTTTTTGAAATATAATCAATATATTCCATTTGAGCACCATTGATTTTTCCAAACTCTTCTCCTTTTAGAATTTCTGAAAAACCGATGATAGAATTAAGAGGTGTCCTTAGTTCATGGCTCATTGTTGCAAGGAATTCATTTTTGGCCTGGCTTGCTTCTTCTGCTGTAATCTTTGCTTTCAGCAGTTCATCCGAATATCTTTTCCTTTCGGTTATATCCCTGCAGACACAAAATACAAGTTTCTTTCCACTATATGCCATAAGATTTGAGTTGATCTCTACATTGAGGATAGTTCCATCCTTGCATTTTTGTTTCGTTTCAAACAGTCTTCCTCTGAAATCCGAACACTGAATCAGATTGATAAGTTGTTCCTGATTGAAATTGGCATCCCAGTCCCATATATACATCTCCTGGATTTCCTCAATGGTATACCCAAGCATTTCGGCAAATGCCGGATTTGTTTCAAAAACACTTCCATCACTCTCCAGTATGACCATTCCATCCCTTGACTGTTCCATAAGAAGGCGGCGCCAGTGTATCTCCCCGGCAAGTGCATTTTCATATTTCAGGCGCTCTGAAATATCTTTGACAATGGCACAATTATATTCCTTTTCTCCGTAGAGCATATAATTGACAGTTATTTCAACAGGCAGCAGCAGTCCTTCTTTTGTCAGATGCATGGAATGTAATGAAAAACTCTTTTTTTCTTCTACCTTTTTCCAATGTTTCTTCCAGGTATCCTCTGTAAAAGCAGGGTCAATATCCGGTACTGACATCGTCAGCAGTTCTTCTTTAGAATAACCCAGCATGTTACAGGCAGCTTTATTGACAAAGAAGAGCTCTCCGTTTGTCCGTGTCCAGAAAACAGCATCGCTGAAATTCTCCAGTGAAAAATAGGCAAGTTTCATCTCCTTTTCAGCTTTTTTCTGTTCGGTCACATCCCTCACAACTATATAATGAAAGTTTTCTTTTTCAGAAAGTGAGGCACTTCTGTATATTTTTACATCGCGAACATCACCACTGGCAAGTCGGTGTTTTGAAAAAAAATAATTTTTGTCACCGGCAATATTGCACTCAAGTGAAAGGTCAGATATTGTTCCTTTCACAGAGTCCATTATGCATACATCTATATCCCGGATATCTATGGCTTTTAGTTCTTGCGGACTCCATCCGTAAAATTCAGATGCAGTATGATTTGCGTCAATGATCCTGCAGTTTCTCTGGTCAATTAAGAGCACAACAGCTTTTTCATCATGAAAAAGATTCTGGTATATTTCCTTGTTTTTGAGAAAATAGTCAATCAAATTTTCTTCATCACAAAAGATAGATGAATTATCTCCGGCCTGCCCCCTATGATGCCCTTTTCCTCCCATTGAATCATCTACTCCTGTTTGAAACTCAGATATGTGCCATTAAAGATGCCCGACCTGTTGTCATAAAACGAACTGTCAACAAAAAATAATCGATATCTGTCATTTATTTTTAAACACTGGCCCCACTTCTTAATTGACAGTGGTCAGACCTGCAAATATTACTATTAAATCCCTATTATTTATAGATGAAGGATTTGATCCGGGAACTATGCATTTCGCAGAGACTGATTTAGAATAACCGATATTACTATTGTTTAAAGAGATTTTTTCAGCGTGATCCAGAATACACTTCCATTTCCTTCCGGATTATCCTTCACTCCATATTCTCCACCGTGGAGTTCAATAATTCGCTTTACAATGGCAAGACCAAGTCCTGTCCCTTTTATTCCTTTTTTATCGGCACGCTGGAAACGATTAAAAAGCAATGTTTTGTCTGAATCAGGAATACCTGTTCCACGGTCTGAAACAGTGATTTTGCACATATTGTCCTGGTCATTTACAACCACATCAATAGCACTGTTTTTCGGGCTGTATTTGATAGCATTTGAAAGCAGGTTTGCAAAAACATCTTCTATGATAGGATTTGCAACCGCAGGACAGGAATTTTTTCCGGATATATTAATAGTCTGTTGATTTGTTTCAATCTGTTCCCTGAAACTATCAACGACCATTTTGAACACAGGCATCACGTCAATTATTTCAAAGTCAATGTCCTCTTCCTTCTGGAGCTTTGCAAGCGTGGTGGCGGTTTCAAGCATCTCTATTAGCCTGTCATTGTTATCCTTCACTTTCTGAGCCAGTTTTCGTGCGTGTTCACTATTAACTGTATCCAGCAGTTCTTCTGTATAACCTTTGACAACACTTGCAGGGGTCAGCAGGTCATGGCGTATGATATCCGTAAACAAATCTTTAAGCTCATTTGACTGTTTGAGTTCATTTGCATATCTTTTAAGTCTCTCCTCCGCCTTTTTCCTTTCAGTAATGTTCCTGGCAACAGAAAGAATTGCCTGCTCACCTTTATATTCAATCAGCCTGGAATTGAGTTCCAGGGGCAGAAAGGTTCCGTCTTTAAGCACGAAACATATTTCAAAAATGACACTCTTTTCCCTGATTATGCGTTCGGTATAACTTTCCATAAGTAGTTTCATTTCAGGTTTTACAATATCCAGCGGAGACATTTCAAGCATCTGTTCTTTTGTATAACCTGTTGAGGAGACCATGGATTTATTAACATCTATGAAGTTTCCGCGTGGAATGCAAATGTAGATAAGGTCATCAACATTGTTGAACATTGTTTTAAGGTTCTTTTCAGACTCCACCATCATTGCTTCCATTCTTCGGTTTTCGGTAATGTCCTCTCCTGAGCTGATTACCCCTATACGTTTACCGGTCTCATCTTCCACAGGAACATCATGCCAGAAGATTAGTCTTTCTTCCCCTTTTTTTGTCATAACAAAATTCTCAAAATATTCAGGAGGATCTAACTCATTGTTAATGACCTTGATAAAATTACTTCTTGTCAGCTCCCTGACACTATCAGGAAGGAAATTGTCAAACCAGTTTTTACCGATAATTTCACTTTTTTCATAACCAAGAATCTCAGCTCCTCTGTTATTAACAAAAATTACTTCCAGATTAGTGTTCACAATCCCTATGATGGAACCCGCTACATCAAGATAGTTGTAAAGTTTATCCCTTTCTATTTTAAGGAGTTCTTCAGTACGTTTTCTTTCACTGATATCCCTTATTATAAGAAGTTCTGCTTTATTGCTGTCATAATCAATAATTGAGCCATTGATCTCAACAGGAATATCCACGTTTTCTCTGGTTGCTATGCTGATATCGAATATTTTGTTATCGGCTGCTTTGCTACTGCACAGTTTGAGCCATTCTGCGGCCCCCTGCCTGTCGTTTGCAGGACTGAACTTCATATATGTCTGATTAATTATTTCGTCATGCTCAAAACCTGTGAGCTCGGATATCCTAGAATTTGCAAATTTTACAATTCCATCCTGTATAATAAGAATCCCATCATTTCCTTTTTCCACGATAGTTGCGTATTTCTTTTCCGATTCACGGAGTTCCTGTTCTGCATTCCTTGTTTCAGATATGTCCTTACCCACACAGAGGAATAGATTGCTGTCCCTTTTTTTTATTGGTTTGCATGTTATGCTCATGGGAATTTTTTCCCCATTCTTGCAAAGGTGCTCGAATTCAAATGTGGTCCTTCCGTTTTCAATAACTTCTTTTATCATGGGCGGAGCTGCAGAATCCACAGCACATTGGACCATAAGCTCTGATATGTTCATCCGGTGAAGTTCATCCGGCGAATAACCGGTACATTTAACGAAGTTAGTATTGAAATCAACAATTTTACCTTCGGGTTCAATCACAAAAATATAATCATCAAGTTTGTTATAACAGTCTTTCATTTCTCTTTCAAGAGTCTTCAGTTCCGTGATTTCTACTCTTTTCTCAAAAGCAAGTGTTACTATCTTTGTGAACATATCGAGTTGTCTTTTATATTCTTCAATCCTGCTCCTGTTCTCTTCCACATCAGGCTGAAGCCCCTTAAGGTTGAGCTCTATAAAACCTTCGTTCTTTCCGTCAATGGTAATCTCATTAACAAGAGTCATGTCATGACTGGCACAACCCGAATATTGGCATTCTTTTCCAAGCAGTCCTATTTTCACAGAAATTAATTCTGATTCTTCAAAAAAAGATGTAACTCTGTCCGTAAGTAGCTTCAGGGACTTTTCTATGGATGGTTCGTTCAGCAATGTGCCAAAGACATCCGTAATGCTTAAGATGACGTTTTCAGTATTATTTGAATCTCCATTCATCTCCCATTTTCCCCATGAGTAAATAAATGTCTGGTGCATTCGCTAGATGCATAATGTAGCAAATCTCCACACTAACCTACTTTTTCTATGCTCCTTTAAGTTATAAATATATCTGCAAGAAGTATTTTTATAAATATATCTAACTTTATTTGAGACTAATTATATTATAGGAAATAAAAACGGAATTCGAAAAGCAAAATAGTGTTTTTCAGGTCAACAAAGAAAAGAGGTAAAGTTTTCTTTATTTTAATTGTAGAGATATTCTTCCACAAACTCTGTGTCTGTAGAAGAAACAGAGCCTATAATTTCAAGGTAATCTATATTGTCAATTCCATCAGAACTTTCTACAAATTCCAGATTTGCCTGCTGAAGTGCCTGTATACCGATTGTTTCGTATAGTGTGTATGTCAGCGAGAATGCTTTTTTGTATCCGAAGTCCACGTGCTCTTCAGTGTCACTGTTGAGTGTATCCGGTGTGTTCCAGTCAGAAAGCGGGAAGTCGTATTCATCATAGAGTTCTTCGTATTTCTTAAGGAAACGTTCACGTCTTGATTCTGCTTCTTCTGGAGCCATCTCGTTTAGCACTATGTATGCATACAGGTCTGCATAGCCTTCGTCCATCCACAACTGGTCAAAGTTACAGGCACGTGTCCAGTAGTGTGCCAGTTCATGTACCAGTATTCCATGGTTGGATGTGTAAAGCAACCAGATACCATTCCTGCCCTGATTGAAGCCGCCATAACCACCGGTCTCTGTCAGATTTGCCTGTGTGATAGTAATATTGTACTCAGGAGGATATGCAACACCCCAGGTTTCTTCAAGCAGCTCAAGGCTTTCTATTGTTGTCTGCATTGTGTCCTGTGCCCACTCTTCTTCGCCTTCCCAGTATTTTACTTCGATGTCCACATCACGTTCCTGCAGGTGAGCTGTATCTTTTAGTGTGAGACGTGGTGAAGCTCTTACGGAATTCACGTTACATGCTTTATCCCAGCTCTGTCCTTTTTCGAAAATATAGACGCTGGAATACATTTTTTCTTCTACTTTGTAATCATCTCTGCTCAGGTGTGTTTCAAAGTCAGCCGGTACTTCCAGGGTTACTTCAACATTGTCACCATATTCACTCAATGAGAATACAGCTGTGTTTTTGTTAATTTCTATTTCATAATCCACGTGGAATGTATAGCTTTCCTCGTACCAGACTTTGTTGTTGAAATAAAAAACATAATATCCTTCCCCTGATTTGCTGAATGCCATGCTGTTCTCTTCATCAAAAACCTCGATGTTGAGTGCTCCTTCAGGAAGGTAAGAGTTGTAATTGGAGTAGTATCCTCTCCAGTATTTTGTGTCAGGATCGTTGTTGTGGAATGTGATCTCCCTTGATACTTTTACTGTTCCATCCTCGGGAACAAGTTCGTAACTTGAGCTTATATCAGTGAAGGTATCGCCACCCGTTGCTGAACTTATGCTGATGGTACACGTGAGCACCATAAGAAGTGTAGTTGCTGCAAGTATCTGACGTTTTCTAGAAGATCTCATCACTATCTAAGTTCAAGACTGGATGAACACCGTTTAAACCGTTATGCCATCATAATTCAAATTATGTACATGAAATAAGGAATTATGTGCATATCAAAATAAAAATTCAGTCTAAATTATAAATTTATGTGCAGGATTCTAAGTATTATGTATGTTAATGTACATGCACCTGTTATTGATTGTTGGATGGACTTTTGTTAGCATGTGCCATTATAGCAAACCATTTAAAGATGTACTCCTATGAGAGGATATTTTGCGGAGATGTTCCCATGAGATACTGGCAGCCAAAATACGAGACCATGAAAAAAGACGAACGTGCAGAACTGCAATTAAAACGCTTGAAAAAGACGGCTGCGGCAGTCTATAATAACGTTCCTTTCTATAGGGAGAAATTCAAGGGACTCGACATAACTCCTGATGATATTAAGTCACTCGATGATATCAGTAAATTACCAACCACAAGAAAGACTGATCTCAGAGACAATTATCCATTCGGTCTTTTTGCAGTGCCAAGAGAGGAGATAGTAAGAATTCATGCATCCTCAGGTACCAGTGGGAAACCAACAGTTGTTGGCTATACAAAGAATGATATCGAGAACTGGTCAGATCTCATGGCACGAAACCTCACAATGGCAGGTCTTGACAGTAGTGATGTTTTCCAGAATGCAGTTAACTACGGACTTTTTACAGGCGGCCTTGGATTCCATTATGGTGCTGAAAGGATGGGGGCCATGACCGTTCCAAGTGGAACTGGGAATACAGCCAGACAGCTTGAAATGATGATAGACTTTGGTGTTACTGCAGTTCATTGTACTCCATCTTATGCACTCTATCTCGCAGAAACAGCAAAGGAATTGGATATCGTTGACAAGCTTTCCCTGAAAGTAGGTTGTTTTGGTGCTGAACCATGGTCATCCAATACAAGAAAACAGCTTGAAAGTTCACTGAACATCAAAGCATATGACTCCTACGGTCTTTCAGAGCTCATGGGTCCAGGTGTTGCATTTGAATGTGAAGAACAGGATGGCCTTCACATATGGAGTGATCACTTCTACGTTGAAGTTCTTGATGAGAACGGTGAGCAGGTTGCAGAAGGTGAGAAAGGAGAACTCGTACTCACATCCCTGACCAAGGAAGCACTCCCGATCATCAGATACAGGACAGGAGATATTACACGTCTTCTTGAGAGCGAATGTTCATGCGGTCGTACAACACCACGTATTTCAAGGCTTCTTGGAAGGGCTGATGACATGCTTATTGTAAGAGGTATCAATGTCTTCCCGTCACAGATTGAGGATGTTATTGTAGATATTCCTGAAGTCACTGAACATTTTCAGGTGCTTCTTGACAGGAATGCCAAGATGCTGGATGAAATAACTGTCAGGGTGGAGCTTGAGGAGAACGCTTTCACAGGTGAACTTAAAGATCTTGCAGCTGTCCGTAAGCATGTAGAAAACGAACTAAAGAGTGTGCTCAACATCAGGACAAATGTTGATCTTGTAGAAAAAGGTTCTATACCAAGAACAGCAGGAAAGTCACAGAAGGTTGTGGACAGAAGAAACGTCATCTAATTACTTTTAAACACTTATCTCATAAATATCAGGTGAAAATATGCCACATGTCATGGAAATTCTTGGAAAGGCCAGAGTTGTTGTAGAAAATGGAGAGGTCACAGAAGTTGGAGAACCTTTGATTGGCTGGTGTCCTATTTTTGACAAAGCCCGTGGCATAAAAGAGTTCACAAAAGAAGAGATCAGGAAGAATATGGAGTTTCGCATAAAGGACTTTGGTCTTTTCACAAGCAAACGTCAGCTTGACATGGATATTTTCGTAGGTTTTGGTGCATCAGAGACAATGATGACAGGACTTACCAGTGGACTGCTGGATACGACGGTTACTGCTTGTGATGGTGCAGGAACGGTAATATCCAATAATCCAAATCTCGTTCAGGGAATCGGTGCACGTATCTCAGGCCTTGTTGAAACAGAGCCTATAGATGAAACCATTAATGGAATCAATGGACGTGGCGGAATTGTTCTTGATCCATTAACTGCCAGGATTGACCCTTTGGCAGGGGTTCGAAAAGCAGCCCAGCTTGGTTACAGGAAAATAGCTGTTACAGTTGTTTTCCCGGAAACTGCAAAAGAGCTTCGCGAGATCGAAAAAGAATTTGACCTTGAACTTGTGATTATAGGTGCACATGTCACAGGTATAGACAGGCAGACAGCACAGGGCCTGATTGATTCTGTAGACATTGTGACAAGTTGTGCTTCAAAGCAGATACGTGAACTTGTTAAACCACTGGTTCAGGTTGGCAGTGCAGTTCCCCTTTTCGGACTTACGCAACGAGGAAAAGAATTACTTCTTGAGAGGGCAAAGGAAGTTGATTCACCACTTTTTGTCAGTTCTGCAAAGTTGCCTTCATTACCTGAAGAGAAACAACCAAGAGAGCTGGTCTGATTAACCAGACAAACTGGAACAATCCACAAACTAAAAACAAAGTAATAATCCACCGAAGGCGGCATATTTCGATGCTGCTATGCCGGCTTCGCCGGACTCTTTGTTATCACTCAAGTCAATTTAATAGCAGGATCTCTACAAAGTCAATATTTATTTATTTATTTATTTCAAGTCACCCGAATATTTCACTTTTCAGGAATGTCAAGTTTATTTTTCTTCCTGTATGTCATTCCATTAAATATTGCAACGGTGTTACCCCTGTCATCAGTTACATTGACTACGTAGGTTGATATTTTAGGGTTAATGGATGTCTCTTTTGCCTCTGCATAAAGGGTGCCTTCAACTGCAGCTTTAACAAATGATATATCAGCGTTGATTGCTACGGCAACTGTTCCGTATGAATTTGATGCGGCAGCAAATGCCATATCTGCTAGCGTAAATATAGCTCCGCCGTGTACAGTGCCCAGAATGTTGTGATGCCGGTTTTCGATTTTCATCTCAGCTTTAGCATAACCTTTTGAGACTTCAGTTAATTTCATACCGGAATGTGATGCGAAACATTCCTGAGAAAAATATCTCTGGATATCTTCCATGTTTTCCATATAAACCTCCATTTAAGCGATGTATTTTCTCAGTTAGTTCTCCTGATACTTATACTAGTTGTTAATTAGTTCTGTATTGCTCGTAACGTGATAAATAAAATGATTAATCATGATGGATAAGTGATAACTATTTATACCAGTAGGACATAGTTCTTCATGATAAAACATGATAGAATATTACGTCAATCACAATTCATACAGTCTTGGAACATTGTTCCTTTCACTGATGATCGCTCTTATAACCTACTACTCATTTCTCAGCTACCATGGTGTAGTCTGATTTGTACCACAAGAATGAAAGATCTATTTGGGGATCAGTATATGAAAAGAGTATAAATGGACGCTATGATCCATTTGCTCTTTTCCCTTTCTAAATTCACATGGAACAGGTAATTACTCTCGTTTCCAACATATATTCTTTTTTTGATTTAATTCAAAAAGTCCCTATTTAATTGTACTGTTTCTTAATACAGGTTTTGCCGCTTATTAATGTTATATATACTTTCAGGCAATTGCGAGATGTGTCTTCTCTTTAAAGTATTTATTTTCCTAATAGTGCTCAAAATTAAATATATATTGGCATTTATATAATATTGTTCTAATTTTTAACATATGTTGCAAAATATTTATATCACACTAAGTAATTGCTTAATTTCAAAGAGAAAGAACGTAACTTTTTGACAGGTTAAATGAGAGAGTAGTAAAGTGCGTGGCATCCACCTGTCTAAAGTAACTAAACCGGGTAGGGGTAATAGGCATGTTAGATAATAGTAATACAGATGATGCTACAGATTTAAATTCAATGAACATACCTGACTCGGTAAAAAGAGAACTATTTCAAAAAACAGCTCTTCTGTCAGGTTTACTTCGTTCGGTTCCCGACCTTGTTTTTTTTAAAGATGCGGATGGTGTTTTCCTTTCATGCAATGAAATGTTTTCCAGATATGTTGGCAAATCCATCAGCGAAATCGTAGGTAAAACCAGTCATGACATATTTGACAGAAACAGGGCTGATTTTTTCCGGTCTAATGACAGAAAGGTGCTTGAATCCAGCCACTCTTACAAAAGTGTGGAATGGATTGACCGTGCAGATGGAAAAAGAGTTCTTCTTGAGACTTTCAAAGCTCCTTTATTCACTGAAGAAAATGAGCTCATTGGTGTGGTAGGTGTCGGACGTGACATAACCGAACGTAAGCTTGCAGAGATCGAATTGCAGGACAAAAAGAACGAATTATTCCAGATAGTGAATGGAAGTCCGATACCTGCTTTTGTAGTAAACAAGGATCATGATGTCATATACTGGAACAAAGCCTGCGAAAAAACCACCGGCATCAAGTCCAATAAGATTGTAGGGACAAATGAAGCATGGATGGCCTTCTATGATAAAAAGAGGCCGGTTCTTGCAGATATGATAATTGACAATTCCCTGAGCGAGATTGAAAAATCATATGGTGATAAAAAACTACAGCCCTCCTTTGTGGAAGGCGGGTATCAGGCAGAAGATTATTTCCATGCACTCGATAAATGGATACTTTTCACTGCTGCTCCACTAAGGGACCACAACAATGAGATTATGGGAGCAATTGAAACTCTTCAGGATATCAGCATTTCCAAACAGGCAGAGCAGGCAATACTTGAAGCTAAAATGCTGGCTGAGAACACTTCCCGCACAAAGAGCGAGTTCCTCTGTAACATGAATCACGAACTTCGCACTCCTCTTAATCTTATACTTGGTTACGCCGATCTGCTTCTGGCAGAAGAGACCGGGGAACTGAATGAAGAACAAAAGCATTTTGCCGAGATTATCAAGTTCGCAGGTTCCAGATTCCTGGATCTTGTTGACTCCCTGATATACATTGCTGAGATTGAAGAGGGCAAAATGGAAGTAGATATCGATATGTTTTCCCTGCCCAGCCTGATGTCAGATATCAGGCGGATGCTAAATTCCCATGCGCTCAAAAGAGGTGTGAAACTGGAGGTTGACATTGATTCGTCTGTGACTGTAATATATGCGGACAAGTCCAAGATCAAGACAATTTTACATCACCTAATCAGCAATGGAATAAAGTTCACTCCTTCCGGAGGAATAGTTTCGGTTAGTGTCAAACAGACAAAAGACAATGACCTGTATCTGGTTGTGACAGATGATGGTATCGGCATCCCGGAGGAGGATCAGAAAGTATTATACAATGCGTTTGTACAGCTTGACTGGTCTCTCAATCGTAAATTTGAAGGATCCGGACTTGGTTTGAGCATTGTCAAGAAATTCGTGGAAGTCCAGGGTGGCAGCATCTCTCTTGAAAGCAGACCAGGAGAAGGAAGCACATTCAAAGTTATAATACCATTGTCATCTTCCGAGACCTTCAGCGTGCTCGGAAATGTATACAACGATACCGGGTATCTGGAGTGAAGTTACTTCAGAGAATCTCATCATCCTCTATCTCTACATCAAGCACGTCCAGTTGTATTTCTTCTCCGTTCCCGTTAAAGCATTTCCAGTTATCAGGGCCAAAAGGATGACCGACTATTATGTGGTGGTTCCCTGTTTTACTGAACAGTCTGAGATCAGCTTTCGAAGGTCTTATGATTGAACTTGGATGGCTGTGCACAGAGCCAATTGCAGAGATATTTGGCATCATAAAGAGTTTAAGAACTGCATTGATTTCGCTGGATTCGGTTCCTGGCAATATAAGAACATCTGTAATTATGCCATCTTTTGTTTCTAAAAGACCGGCAAATTCATTTGGATAAGTTGATTTACTAACCTCCATTATAAAATCCAGAGTTTCCCTGGCAATTCCTTTTATTCCTTCGTTCATCTTTTAATTCTATACACGGAGAGCATATAACTTTTTTTGAAACACTATTCTTTAAGGATACTGAGGACAAGGGCCTTACCGGCAATGCTCCGGGGAATGACAGGAATTACATGATTCCTGCTTCTCAGAAAAATTAAGTAGATTTATTTCAGCTTAACAGGAGATAGATTATTCCGGATACGATAGCTCCTGCAAATGTTGCTACAAAATTGACACCACTGTTTGAAAGTAAACCTTGTTTCTGAAGTGTGGCTCCAAGAAGGCTGTCTATATTTGTTCCAAGGAACCCGCCTGCAGTTGTAATAGCTATTGCCATACCTGCATCCTCAACTCTTCCGAAAAGAACAGGAAGCAGACCTATGACCATAGAACCAAGAAGTGCTGCTGCTTCACCAAGCACGGTAACTGCTCCGTCTACTCCTGCTTTTGTTGGTTTTAGTGTGGTTATCATTATGGGTTGGGTATTAGCGGTTGTCCCGATCTCGCTTGCAAGGGTATCTCCGGTTGCAGTGGCCACTGTTCCAAGGTAGGCGAATATTATCAGGTCAGCATATTGCGGGTATATTCCGTAACATATGGCAAGGATTAGAGCAGCTGTGCTGTTGCTGAATACATTCTCATAGCTTCGGACACCGCCTTTGGACTGTGCAAGACCTATGGATTTCTTGTATCTGTATTTATATTTGGTAAATGCTCCTCCTAGTATGAAGAACGTCAGCAGGAGAACGAACCAGAACAGTTCACTGAAAACAATTATCAAAACTCCCAGAAGGGCGGCACTGAAAAGAGCTGAAAGGTCAGCTATTTTTGTCCTGTATGCAAGATAACCAAGAACCAGTGAGAATATCAGTGCAAAAAACATCTGTTGTGAAGGCACTGAGTATCCGAAAGAGCTGAACAGCCACATGGACATTCCAGAACCAAGGGGTACAGACAGGTTGTTGTCTATGTTCGATGGAATTGATTCGAACAGTGCTCCTGTTATGGAACCTATAACCGCCAGAAAAAAGAGCAAATTAAGATCAATCTTAATGTCCTGACAGTGCATAAGCCAGATTCCTGCAACACAGGCTGTCAATATGCCTACTCCCAAAAGGACAATACTGGAAGGAAGCAGGCAACATTCGGCTTCTTTGAAGTTTGAGCCACAACGGAGAATCTGCAGTTGTTTTCGATGTCTTATGAAGTTTGCAGAACTGGTTCCAAAAGTTGATATTGCAATTGCGCCTGCTATCACATATAACGGAAGCCTGTAGGGAGTAAATTCCAGTAATGCACTTATCAGCATCAGGATGAATACGGACATCGCGAGGTTCTTTGCGCTTTTAAGTCCCTCGTTTATTTTGTCCGTAAGCATATCCCTTGCGCCAGGAAGCGGTTTTTTATACAAATAGCGATTAAGGGACCAGTCCTCAGGAAGAAATGACAGTGCGAGTATCATGAGAAAACTCAGGATCAGTAAAATTTTAGGCCCGATAAAAGGAAATAGAAGTATCAGGAAACCGAAAGCAGCGTGAAGTAACTGCCTCCTGTATTCATGTTCCATGTTCTCAAATATTCCGGGAATGCCTGCCATAGTGATCGCTGGTTTTTTGCATAGTGATTTATGCTCTGTTTTCTATTTCAAATGCCTATTAAGCTATATATTGATAATGATTATTCCATTATTATTATATTAATGTATTTTCCTGTATTTTCTTTCCTTATTCTTTTGTTATTTTCATAAAACCAATTACAAGAGTATTATGTCATGGTATTACATGACACATTTTAAACGAATATATTAAAATAATAGTAACCCTTAAACTCACAGACCTATCTGGAGAATACCGGGAAGCGATTCTCTTTTTGAGATAAAATACCGCATTTTGCAGCGCAATCTGTGAAGTTTCTCTTTTTGTATTCATATTGCCATTTAGGAAGGTGTTTCTATGCAGGAAAAGATCAAAGAAATTGCAGCCCGTGTAAGGGAATTACGTGATATTTCCGATATTTCCGTTGAGGAAATGGCCGGAAAGCTGGCATTGTCCGTTGACACTTATTCTAAGTATGAGGCCGGGGAAGAGGACATACCTGCAAGTATCCTACTTGAGATAGCCCAGAATCTGAATGTAGATATGTCAGTACTTCTTACAGGTGAAGTTCCAAGGATGCATGTTTTCTCAGTTACCCGTAAGGACAAGGGTGTAAGTGCAGAACGCCGCAAGGATTACAAGTACCAGAACATTGCTGCAAACTTTGCTCACAAGAAGGCTGAGCCTTTTGTTGTAAGAGTTGATCCAAAACCTGAAGGCACAAAAATTTCAACTAACAGTCATCCCGGACAGGAATTTGATTATGTCCTTGAAGGAACCCTTAAAGTGGTCATCCACAACAACGAGATTGTCCTGGAAGAAGGAGATTCCATATTCTTTGATTCTGGCTATGAACACGGCATGCAGGCACTAGGTGGAAAACCTGCAAAATTCCTGGCTGTGATATTGTAATTTGCATTCCAATTGATGCTTAAACTTATGCTTATTCGGAGGTAGTATGACTTCATTACTTGACAAATATGTTTCCCGTGTGGAATTTGAGTCCTATGAGGACTTCAAGGCTAACTTTAAAATAAACATTCCTGATAATTTTAACTTTGCTTACGATGTTGTGGATGTTTATGCTGAAGAGCAGCCTGATAAAAAGGCTCTCATCTGGTGCGACGATAATGGTGAAGAAAAGATATTCACTTTCAAGGACCTTCAGTATTATAGTAACAAGACTGCAAGTATGCTCAAAAACCTTGGTGTTAAGAAAGGCGATAACGTAATGCTCATGCTTAAAAGCCGTTATGAGTTCTGGTTCTGCATACTTGCACTTCACAGGATAGGTGCCACTGCAGTGCCTGCCACACACATGCTTACAACTAAAGACATTGTTTACAGGGTAGAGCGTGCAATTATCAATACCGTTATCTGTGCACCTGATGAAGGTGTCCTCGATTATGTGGATGAGGCATACGGAGATATCAGCAGTATTCTTAAGAACCGCCTTGTTATTGGTCTTGAGAGAGAAGGCTGGCTTGGTTTTACCGGGGAAATGGAAAAAGCATCCGAGGACTTTGAGCGTCCAACCGGTGAAGAAGCAACATGCAACGATGATATTCTGTTGAACTATTTCTCATCAGGAACCACTGGTTTTCCAAAGATGGTACAGCACAGTTTTACCTATCCTCTAGCACACATTATAACTGCAAAGTACTGGCAGAATGTAACAGATGAAGGTCTTCATTATACAGTTGCTGATTCCGGCTGGGCAAAATGTGTCTGGGGTAAGCTATACGGTCAGTGGATAGCAGGAAGTGCTGTGTTTGTCTATGACTATGAGAGATTCAGCGCAGATAAAATGCTTGAGAACGCTATCAAATACGGCGTTACAACGTTCTGTGCACCACCAACTATCTACAGGTTCCTTATCAGGGAAGACCTGAGTAACTACGACTTCAGCTGTCTGAAATACTGTGTAACGGCAGGAGAACCACTGAACCCTGAAGTTTACGAGCAGTTCTACAAGATAACAGGTATGAAGCTCATGGAAGGTTTCGGTCAGACCGAAACTGTTGTTTCAGTTGCAACTTATCCATGGCTTGAGCCAAAACCAGGTTCAATGGGTAAACCGTCTCCTGAGTATGATATCATGCTCATTAACGGAGAGGGCAAACCATGTGAAACAGGTGAAGAAGGTGAAATCTGTATTGATACAAGTTTTGGAAACCCACCTGGAATCTTTACCGGTTACCGTTCAGACGAGACACTTACTGCAAGGGTCTGGCATGACGGTTACTATCACACAGGTGACATGGCCTGGATGGATGAGGACGGTTACTACTGGTTCGTCGGACGTGCCGACGACATCATAAAGACATCCGGTTACCGTGTTGGTCCATTTGAAGTTGAGAGCGCACTCATTGAGCACCCTGCAGTTCTTGAATGTGCGATAACAGGTGTTCCTGATTCTGTCAGGGGACAGGTTATCAAGGCAACCATAGTCCTTACAAAGGACTATACAGCAGGTGATGAACTTAAGAAAGAACTCCAGGATCACGTAAAGAGAGTCACAGCACCTTACAAGTATCCACGTGTTGTGGAATTTGTAACTGAACTTCCAAAAACAATCAGCGGAAAAATAAGGCGTGTTGAGATTCGTGATCATGATAAGGAAGGTTCCCAGTAACCTTTCTTTTCTTTCTTTTTAATCCAGTTCCCGGACCATAAAGTAAATAGGTATTTAGTGTCTTTAGGAATTATTCCTGTATCCGGGATTTATTTTTATTCATTCAAATGAGGCTTTGAATTATGTCAGGCAAAAAAGAACCATACCCGGTTATCAATATCATAGAGTGTAAAGCCTGCGGACGTTGTATTGTAGCATGTCCTAAAGGTGTTCTTAAAATGAGTGACGATCTCAACGAAAGAGGATACCATTACATAGAATATGCAGGTGAGGGCTGCACAGGTTGTGCCAACTGTTATTATACCTGTCCTGAGCCACTTGCCATAGAGATACACATTCCGCTTAAGGACGATTGAACTTAAGGTGATAACATGGCAACACAATTAGTAAAAGGTAACACAGCAGCTGTTATAGGTGCACTATACGCTGGCTGTGACTGTTATTTCGGTTATCCAATCACTCCTGCAAGTGAGATTTTGCAGGAAGCTTCCAGGTATTTCCCGAAACTCGGAAGAAAATTCGTACAGGCAGAGTCAGAAGAAGCTGCAATCAACATGGTCTACGGCGCAGCATCCACAGGTCACAGGGTCATGACTGCATCATCTGGACCGGGAATCAGCCTGAAACAGGAAGGAGTTTCCTATATGGCAGGAGCTGAACTCCCATGTGTCATAGTAGATATTATGAGAGCAGGTCCGGGACTTGGAAATATCGGCCCTGAGCAGGGAGATTACAGTCAGGTAGTAAAGGGTGGAGGACACGGTAACTACAAGAACATAGTACTGGCTCCAAATTCCGTGCAGGAAATGTGCGATTTTGTTATCAAGGGATTTGAACTTGCTTTCAAATACCGCAATCCAGTAGTTGTACTGGCTGACGGTGTCCTTGGTCAGATGGTTGAGTCCCTTCAGTTCCCGGAAGTTTCAGTAAAACCTGAGATTGACAATGAGTGGGCTGTAAGCGGCACAGCAGAAACCAGGGAGAACCTTGTCACCTCCATTTTCCTTGATTTTAACCAGCTTGAAGAATTCAATTATGAGATTCAGGAAAAATACGAAACCATTGAGGAGCAGGAAGTCGATTACGAAGATTACATGACAAAGGATGCAAATATCATCCTTGTTTCATACGGTATCAGCAGTCGTATTTGCAGATCTGCTGTTGACAAGGCAAGAAAGGAAGGCATCAAGGTCGGTCTTTTCAGGCCAAAGACACTGTTCCCGTTCCCGAAGGAAGGATTGAAAGCAATTGCAGACTCAAGAGAATGTACTTTTGTTTCAGTTGAGATGAGCAATGGACAGATGCTCGAAGATATAAAGCTGGCAATTGAATGTAGCAGACCAACAGAACTTGTACACCGCATGGGTGGAAACCTGATCACAATGGATCAGGTCCTTGAAAGCATCAGAAAGATTGCAGGGGAGGAGTAAAAATGGCAGAAAAAGTGATTAAGAGCGCTGGCCTGTACTCAGAATATACCCGCAAGGGCGGTGCAGCTCCGACTGCAACCCACTACTGTCCCGGTTGCGGACATGGTGTCATCCACAAGCTTATCGGTGAGGCAATGCATGACCTGGAAATACAGGATCGCAGTGTTATGATAAGTCCTGTGGGTTGTGCTGTTTTTGCTTACTACTACTTTGACTGTGGAAACATCCAGGTAGCTCACGGACGTGCTCCGGCTGTCGGGACAGGTGTTTCAAGGGCACAGGACGATTCTGTGGTTATTGCTTACCAGGGAGACGGTGACCTTGCATCAATCGGTCTGAACGAAACGATGCAGGCAGCCAACCGTGGTGAGAAAATGGCAGTTTTCTTTGTCAACAACACTGTTTACGGTATGACCGGCGGTCAGATGGCTCCTACAACTTTGATTGGAGAAAAAACCGTAACCTGTCCAGATGGAAGGGATCCAAGGTTTGCAGGTTATCCACTGCACATGTGTGAGCTTCTTGACAACCTTAAGGCTCCTGTTTTCATTGAAAGAGTTTCGGTATCCGATATTTCACATATCAGAAAGGCACGCAGGGCTATTCGTAAAGCTCTTGAAATCCAGCGTGATGGCAAAGGATATGCATTTGTGGAGATTCTTTCCACTTGTCCGACCAACCTCAGACAGAATTCAGAACAGAGTACTGCTTTTGTGAATGAGGAAATGGAAAAGGAATTCCCGCTTGGTAATTTCAGGGATCTGACGGATGAGACCGAATCACTTCTCAGAGAAGACAGTGTATTTGACAAGAAGTCAATTGATGATCTCTTCAACCTTGAAACAGAATCCGCACCTGATGCAAAAATAAATCCATCTTTGCCTGAAGTTCAGATAAAAGCAGCAGGTTTTGGTGGACAGGGCGTCCTGAGTATGGGTCTGACCCTTGCACACGCAGGTTGCGATGCACAGCGCTTTGTTTCATGGTATCCATCATACGGTCCTGAACAGCGTGGTGGAACATCCAACTGTTCAGTTGTAGTTTCAGGTGAATCAATCGGTTCTCCGGTAGTCTATACACCTGATGTCCTTGTGGCAATGAACCGTCCTTCACTGGAAAAGTTTGCTGCTGATGTAAGGGAAGGAGGATATATTCTCTACGATTCAACGATCGGAGAATGCGACATTCCTGAAGGTGTCAAAGTTATAGCTGTCCCTGCTGTTAAGATTGCAGGTGATGCAGGATCCGAGAAAGCTGCAAACACTGTAATGCTGGGAGTTATTATGGCTCTTGGAATCACAGGACTTAATGAGGAACATTTCAAGTCAGCACTTGCAGAGACCTTTGCCAAGAAGCCAAAGCTTATTCCGCTGAATCATGCTGTTCTTGAAGCGGCTGCCGCCTGGGCAAAAGAAAATATCTGAACTTTACTGAACTTTAAGTTTTAGTTCAAATAAAAATCAAACAGGCAGTTTTCGCCTGTTACTTCTCTTTTTTTGAAGATAAGTTTTAATAGCTGAAAGCCCCCTTTTATTATGGGAGGGGATAAAAATGGCTGAAAGCGATATAATTGAAGCAAACGATTCCAACTGGGCAGAACTCATTGGAAACCAGGAAAAACCAATGGTTGTAATGTTCTATCTGCCAACCTGTGTTCATTGCAAGGAAATAGAACCATATTTTAAGGACTACTCAATTGAGTTCCACAAGTCATGTACTTTTGTTAGAATGAACGGAATTGACAGTCCCATGACTGCAAGGAAATACGGTGTGCGTGGAACTCCAACTTTTAAGTTCTTCTGTAAGGGAAATGCCATTAAGGAAGAGGTTGGACTTGTTTATCCGTCAATACTCAGAAAAGCTATAGAGGACCTTATAAGACATGGTGATGAATGTGTTCTTCACACATCCCCGATGCCTGATGAAGTGTCTCCGTATGAGTAATGCATTTTTTGTCAATAAGTATAAGTAATAATTTGCTCTGTGGAAATCCTATGATTATTATCTATCATAGATTATGAATAACTTGAGTGAAACCGAAGGGTCCGGCGAAGCCGGCATTTTCCCATAAGATAAAATAATATGCATAATGCCACAAAATACTTATTTCTCAGGACTTCTGTAGAATTTGTAGCATAACTGCACTAATTTATTGGAATTCTATTTGTATGGCAGTATCGGAATGTGCCACCTTCGGCGGGCGGTTGCATTATTCTTTGTTTTCAACTGATTTAGCAGGACTAACACAAATACAAGAATTTCTACAGAACATTTAATAATGCATTTACTCTTCTTTTCTAAACTTACCGTCTTCAAATTGGTAATATACTGGCTTACCTGTTGCAAGTTCAAGTTTGGGTATATCTTCATCGCTGATGTTTTCAATATATTTTATCATAGAACGCAGGCTGTTACCATGTGCAGCAACAAGCACATTTTTTCCATTTTCCAGTTGTGGAATTATTTTTTCTTTAAAATAAGGTATCGTGCGCTCATAAGTGTCCTTGAGACATTCACCACCTGGTGGTCGCACATCATAGCTTCTTCTCCAGATGAAAACCTGTTCCTCACCAAACTTGTCCCTTGCTTCCTGTTTATTCTGTCCCTGCAGATTACCATAGAATCTTTCATTCAGGGCATCATTTGAAAATATCGGAATTTCCGTTTCCCCAAATCTGACAGGATGCAGTGACCACTCATTTCTCTTCTCACTTTCATGCAGGAAAATACCGCTTTTCTTCTGCTTTGCAAGTATAAGGAACAGAGTCTCCTGCGCCCTTATTAGCTTTGATGTGAATGCAACATCTATTTCCATATCCTTAAGTTCGGTGGCACAATCCATTGCTTCCTTTATTCCCTTTTCACTAAGTGGAACATCGACCCATCCTGTAAACCTGTTCTCAAGGTTCCATATCGATTGCCCATGTCTTACCAATATCAGATAGTTCATTATATCATTCCCATTTATTTCCCAAAAACAGAATAGTATTCTGTATGTTTTATATTAAAACTTTAAGGTACTAAACGGTGTGTTGAAAATAATTAACTGGACATTATTCTGTTGGAAGGTTGATTTCAAGGAAAGCAAAAGAATATGGTGTTATGAAGAGGAGCACTCTCAAAAGTATGAAGGATAGAATTTCAAATGGCGAGAAGTTCAATTTCTGGACAAAGGAGGAGAGGATATTGGTAAGTGCATTTTAACACATACCTTTGTATGCCAAAAAAACTACTGCTGGATCTGGATTGCTGTTGATAGAGATGGGAAAAAATTCATCGACTGCTCTTTTGGTAGTAGGGGAACAGAAACAGGCGAAAAACTCTGGGATAAGTTAAATGAAAAAGAGATTGGAGAAGTGATGACTGATCGCTGGAGAGCATATGCAGAGTTCCTTCCGAAGGAGATTCATACTCAATCAAAAGCAGAAACTTATACTGTTGAAGGGTACAACAGTATATTCAGGCATTTTCTGGCAAGGTTAAGAAGGAAGTCAAAGTGCTATACCAAGAGCATTGAAATGCTAAAGTATTCGATCATTCTTTTAATGAAATACAGAAATAACGAGGTATCTATATTTAATTAACAATAGCAATACGAATATTCAGACAAAGCGAATCCTAAGGCAACGTTCATAAATATTCCCGGACATTTATTCATCCAGTTATGAGCTCAGAGGAAACAATTAAGGCTCCGGATTTCATGCCGCTGGTCCGGCCACCAGAGAAAGATGACAGCAGTGACAGTCTTTGTTTTGCTTTTAAAAACCGTGAATTATTACTTATTGGCGAAGAGGGAAATTACAGATTACCTCTGATGAAAGAGATGGAGAAACTTGCTTTGCCGGAAATAAGAACTCAGTATCTTGGAGAACTCATTGAGACCTCATGTTATTCCATGGAACTTGACGCTTTGAAAGATTCAGGTGAATTAGTATCTGAAGTTCCTTTTGAAAATTCATCTGTGACAGATGCCTGTGATCTCAGTGAAAAGACCTGTTTTGTCGGACTCAGGGAACTGAACGGCATTCTTGGAGAAAAGCTAGCTGCACTTGCAGGCAAAGCTGTTCACATCATGGAATGGGACAAAAATACTGTCTACTGCGGCAGGTGTGGAACTGAAACCTCACTAAAAGAGAAGGAAAGAGCAAAACAATGTCCGAAATGCGGCTTCACATCATTCCCTAAAATATCACCTGCAATAATTGTCATGATCGAGAAAGAGGACAAACTTCTGCTGGCACGCTCTCCTCACTTCCCGCAGGGAAGATACAGCATCATTGCAGGATTTGTTGAACCTGGAGAATCCATTGAACAGGCTGTTGTAAGGGAAGTTATGGAAGAAGTCGGCATCAATATCAAGAACATAAATTACTTCGGAAGCCAGCCCTGGCCTTTCCCGGATTCGCTTATGATAGGTTTTACCGCCGAACATGCAGAAGGTGACATTAAAGTTGATGGTGTTGAGATAGAGGATGCCGGATGGTACACAAAAGATGAGATTCCAAACATTCCGGGAACTAACAGCATATCAGGACAACTGATAGGGTATTTTATAGAGCGGCATTCCTGAAGTAGTGAATAATTGCTTGTTACCAGTTTGCAAACTAATCTATTGTAGCTAATGAATAACTTAAATGATCCCGAAGGGTCCGGCGAAGCCGGCGCTTTCCTAGCAAAAAAAACAATATGTAAATCCCTTGTACATTCTTCTTAGGATTTCCGTAGAATTCTCTATATAAATGCAATAATCTTTGTAATAATCTTCTGTATATCAGCATCGGAATGTGCCGCCTTCGGCGGATGGATTCTTTGTTTTTAGCTTTCAGGTTGTTTTTGTGGAGATGAAAAAAAACAATGCCTGCATTCCTCATATAAGCAGGATTTCTACAGAGCCATTATTTCCTTTTTCTTCAGTGTTTTAAGCATTAAAATGCACAAGTTTTATAGAGTCGCATAACAATTTATAAGTACGAATTATTTTCCAAACATAGAAAAAACATGAGGATGGCGTTAGGATGTCATTTAGTAGAAAAATTTGTATCGTTTTGTTGTTGGTAAGCAGTTTAGCATTTGTGCAGACATGTGCAGCATTGACATATTCAGGTGGCGGGGAATGGAATTATTCAGAAGAAATCTTAATCAAAGAGAACTCAGGCAGCAGTCTGGTAAATTACCAGATTCCCATTGTTCTGAACAGTTCGAATTTTGATTTCTCCCTTGCCCAATCGGAAGGAGGAGATATACGTTTTACATCCGGTGACTCCCAGCTCAAACACTGGGTGGAAGAATGGAATACAAAAAAGGAGATAGCAACCATATGGGTGAAAGTGCCTTCGATTCCTGCTGGGAGTAATACTAAAATCACAATGTACTATGGTAATCCAAAGGCAAGTGACACCGTAAGCGGTCCCGGAACTTTTGTGTTTTTTGATGCTTTCACCGGCACCAGCGCTTTTTCAAACTGGGATTCATTCACAACTGGTGGTGGGGAACAGGATGTTTCTAATGGCGTGTGCAAACTCATAGTTCCTAAATTCCATCCTGAAGATGTTTCCAGCATTAAGTCTGAGGATGAATTTTCAATAAATTCCATATTTGTAGTCAAAAGATCAAAAACCACAACCGGAGAAGATAGCAGGGGTCCTGTGATATCACAGGGATTTGTTGACCCGCAGAAAGAGACAAAAAATCAAATACTTGCCGTATCAGAGCTTGAAAATGAAACAGGGGTAAGCTGGACACTTAAAAATGAAGATGGCGATGCGCGCTACTATCCTTCAGACCTTACGGATATTGATGAGATTGAAGGCGACTGGTACACAATTGGAGTTGCCTGGTATATGGAAGATGAACTTGGAAGTGTAGCATGGTATAAGGATGGTGTCAGGGACAGCACAATGGATATTACATCAACTGGAGAGTACGACTATGTTCCTGTTGATGATATGAAGGTGTATATCTCTGCCAACTCATACTCTGACGCTTCTGATAATACTGGATATGCATCTATAGACTATGCCTATGTACGCAATTTTGTCCCTGAAGAACCTACTGTGACATTTGAAAGTTCAATGCAGGAAGAGGAAGTTATCGCAGAAGCTCCTGCCAGGATAAACATAACACCTGCCAGTGGTGGTATTATGGCCGCAATACGCATCTTCAATACAACTGATTATGACGAGGATGCCATAGTTGAGCTGAAAGAAAGCGGACTTAACACTATTATGGTCCTGATCAATGAAGACGATATCTGGAACCTTGAGAGATTCGTTAAGACAGTGCATGATAATGATATGCAGGTCTATGCAATTATATTCAACGATCCGAACAGCGATACCAATGAAGACAACTCCGTTTATGTACAGAATGCTCTTGAAGAGGTAATTGATTACAACAACAAGTCACTTTCAGCATTTGATGGTGTGAATATTGCCCTAGATCCATGTACAAATGACCTAGAAAATGCATGTGCATTAAACCTTCTTTTGCTTGAAGATGTAAGGAAAACAGCAGGCAATGAACTTGCGATTGCTGTTGATATTCCTGTGTCTTATACACTGTCTGATATTTCAGGTATTTCAGGGACGGCTGATCTGATTATTCTCCAGACATACAAACTGGGAGAAACAAATCCTGATACAAGATCAGATATCATTGATTCCGTAGCATCCAGAATGGGCGAGATCAGGGCATCAGAAGGAAAAGCACTCATAGGTATTTCAGTAAATAAGGATTTCCTGACGGATGCTGATGTGCAGAGTCTTCTTTCTGAGCTTGAGGACTATTATGAAGACGACAGCGCATTCGTGGGGACATCAATTGCTGTTTATGAAGACTACGAAGCTTATGCCAGTGTTCATGAAACAGTTGAAGTCGAAACTGAAAATAAAAGCAGCAACACTCCAGGATTTACAGGAATGTCAGCAATAGCTGGAATTGCCGGAGTAATAGCAATTTCCTTTATCCAAAAAAGAAGGTCAAAAGAAAAGTGATGCGATAACACATCATTTTCCTTTTTAATTTGTAATTAATTTTACGTTTCTTTGTTTATAGGTAACTATTCAGCCCTCCTTCTCCAATAAAGCAAAAATCAATATACTATGACTTCATTCTAACTTTGATAATAAAAGTTCTGTTGATCTGAGGGGATTCGAATGGAACGAGAAGAAATACTTGCGGTTTATGAAGCTGGTCCAGAAGCAGTAATAGAACTTGTAACTCGATTACTTGGAATCATTGAACAACAAGCTCTCCAAATTGCACAGCTTGAAGAACGTGTCAAGCATCTGGAAGAAATGCTTGATAAGAATAGTTGCAATAGTAGCAAACCACCTTCTACTGATTCTTATGCACGGAAAAAACCGAAGGTAAAAGCTCAGAGAAAAAAGAGTGATCGATCTGCTGGTGGACAAAATGGTCATCCGGGTACTACACTGAGAATGAATGATGAACCGGATGAACTTGTTGTTCATCATATAGACAAATGCATCAAGTGTGGTGGATCGTTAGTTTCTGTGTCCCCTGATTATGAAAGAAGACAGGTCTTTGACATTCCTCTAATAACCATCAAGTGCATTGAACATCGCTGTGAGATAAAAAAATGTCCTGAATGTTCTCATATGAACAAAGCAGTTTTTCCGGATGGTGTAACTCAGCCAACTCAATATGGTCATCGAGTTAGATCCTTTGCAGTTTATTTGCACACTAACCAGCTACTTCCCTATCAGCGTGTTGTCAAATTGTTCTCTGATATTTTAGGATGCAGGATCAGTCCTGCTACAATAGTGAACATCGAACGCAATTGCTATGATAAACTTGAAGCATTTGAAAGCGGAGTGAGATATCTCCTGAAGCAATCTCATGCTATCAACCTTGATGAAACAGGTTTAAGAATAAACGCATCCCGTAATTGGCTTCATGTAGCAGGTACTAAGAACCTCACATATTATTTTGTACATAAAAAAAGAGGGTCGCAAGCAATGGACGCCATGGGTATCCTGCCAGGTTATACTGGTGTTGCAACACATGATTTCTGGAAACCGTACTACAAATATGATTGCCAGCATTCATTATGTAATGCACATCTGTTAAGAGAGTTAACCGGAGTTGCTGAATACAGTGATCAAGAGTGGCCAAAGCTAATGGGTGATCTGTTGGTGTGCATCAAACACCAGGTAGATAATGGTCTTTTAGATACTGAACTAATTCAAAAGTTCAGTGAGGATTATGATCACATTACCTGTTATGGAATGAACGAAATTCCTCCTGATCCGGAATCAGATGTGCAGTCTAAAAAACGAGGACGTAAGAAGCAAACTGCAGCAAAGAACCTGCTGGATCGGTTCATAAGGTTTAAGGAGGATATCTTGCGGTTTATGTACGACCCGGACGTTTCGTTTGATAACAATCAGGCGGAAAGAGATATCAGAATGACGAAGGTACAGCAGAAGATATCAGGTACTTTCCGTAGTGAACAAGGGGCTAGAAATTTCTGCCGCATTAGAGGATACGTTTCTACTGTAAACAAGAAATCTCTATCGGTTATAGACTCGATTAGTGAAATATTCAATGGGAATCCACTTGTTTATTTATTGCAGAATTGAGCGTAAATAGAGAAAGCAGCATGGTGGAAATGAGATAGGCTGAATAGTTACGTTTATAGTTCACTGCTCATTCTTTTCAAGAAGTTCCACAGCAAGATCCCTGAGTTTGAACTTCTGTATTTTTCCGCTTGCAGTGAGTGGATAATCATCCACAAAGAATACATGTTTGGGAACCTTATAGCGTGCAATCCTTGCTAGAGCAAAGTCCCTTACATCCTCTTCAGTAATATCAGAATTCTCATCTTTCACAATGAAAGCACCAACGATCTCACCATATTTCTCATCAGGTATTCCGACGACCTGTGCATTTTTGATACCGGGCATGGTGAAAAGGAATTCCTCGATCTCTCTTGGATAGATATTTTCCCCGCCACGAATTATCATATCCTTTATACGGCCTGTAATCTTGTAGTAACCATCTTCATCAACAGTTGCAAGGTCACCACTGTGGAGCCATCCGTCCTTGTCAATCGCAATCTCCGTCATTTCAGGCATCTTATAGTATCCTTTCATGACATTGTAACCACGACAGCAGATTTCTCCCTGTTCGTTTGGTTTGACAATTTCACCGGTTTCAGGGTCAACGATCTTCACTTCTATTTCAGGTAGTGAAGTTCCCACAGTACTGACACGGCGCTCAATTGAATCATCCGTACTTGTCTGGGTGAATACAGGTGATGCTTCAGTGAGTCCGTATGCGATTGTGATATCCTTGCAGTGCATCTCATCGATAACACGTTTCATAGACTCGATGGGACACGGTGAACCTGCCATAATACCGGTTCTGAGGGATGAAAGGTCGAACATCCTGAACATCGGGTGGCTGAACTCTGCGATGAACATTGTTGGCACACCGTAAAGGGCTGTACATTTCTCTTTTTGTACTGCTGCCAGAACCATGAGTGGATCGAAAAGCTCGATCATCACAAGTGTCCCGCCATGTGTGAGAGTTGCAAGCACACCGAGCACTATTCCGAAACAATGGAACAGTGGTACAGGTAGGCAGACCCTGTCCTCTTCTGTGAATTTCTGCCTTTCACCAATGTAGTAACCGTTGTTAAGAATATTGTAGTGGGTCAGCATTACACCCTTTGGGAAACCTGTAGTCCCTGAAGTGTACTGCATGTTGATGACATCATCCTTGTCAAGAGTCTTCATAATGTCACTGATTGCTTCATCACTGCCGTGCTGACCAAGAAGGAACAGTTCCCGGGTACTGTACATCCCGCGGTGCTTTTCCTGTCCTATGAAAATAACATTCTTCAGGTGCGGGAACTTCTCACTTCTAAGGTTTCCACGACCCTGGGTCTTAAGTTCAGGAACAAGTTCATAGATCGTATCGATGTAACTTACATCCCTGAAGCCATCGATAATTGCAATCGCTTTCAGGTCCGCCTGTTTCATCACATACTCAACTTCATGTATCTTGTATGCGGTGTTCACGGTGACAAGGACAACTCCTATCTTTGCAGTGGCAAACAGGAAAGTAAGCCAGTCAGGCACGTTGGTAGCCCATATGCCAACATTGTCCCCTTTTTCGATGCCAAGTTCCAGCAGGCCTTTAGCCAGCATGTTAACCCGTTCATCGAATTCTTTGTAGGTGAATCTCAGGTCCCTGTCAGGATAAATGACAAATTCCCTGTCAGGATCGTTCCTGACAGTTTTCTCGAAAAAGTCACCTATCGTTTCATTTGTAAAAGGCATGATTAAATCTCCAGGATTTTGTTTACAACTTATTTACAACTGTTGTCTTCATCCTGCAGGTGTTTTTCAAGTTCTTTCCTGATATCATCAGGAATTGGCACGGACTTCTTGTTCATAAAGTCATAGTGCACAATTGTTGACCTGCCGATTGCTCCTTTTGTTCCATTTTGCCATGCTTCCTGTACAACTACAAAGGAAGAGTTTCCTATCCTTGATATGTAGCTGATGATCTCAACATCGTGTCCGTAGAACATCTCGCCTACATAATCGTATTCTGTCCTTGCCATGATGAGTTTCCAGTTCTCATAGCTCAGGTCAAGGTCAGGTGTGAAAAGCCTGAAAACCGGGTTTCTGGCTTGCTCAAACCATATAGCAATGGCAATGTTGTTGGCGTGTTTCAGTCCGTCTATGTCGCCAAATCGTGGAGTAACAGTTGTTTTGAACATTTTTATCTACTTCTGGTCTTGATTAATAAGGTGCATATACGACTGCCAGAATCTTTGCATCTTCGGTTCCGACTGCATGTACATGGTGCGATATAACGGAATCATAGTAAATGCTATCACCGGTTGAGAGGGTGAAGCTATCTTTTCCGTAAAGGATCTCTATCTGGCCGCTAAGAACATAAATAAATTCCTCACCTTCGTGAGACGATGGATTTACTTCACCTGACCCTGGATGCACATCTATAATGAATGGTTCCATGTGTCTGTCAGATTTATCTTTAGCCAGTGAGAAGAAGTCCAGTGTACTGCTTTCGCATGTATCGCAGTTACCGGAGAATCTTACCACATCGTCTGATTCACCGCTTTTAACAACAACCGGTCCGTTATGTGGTGCATCATCCAGAAAGGTTCCAAGACGGACTCCAAGAGCCCTTGCGATCTGCATGAGTGGTGTAAGTGAAGGAACAAGTGCTCCCTCTTCGAGTTTGTTTATCAGGTCTGTGCTTGTATTACTGTTATTTGCCAGATCTTCCACAGACATGTTCTGTGTTTCACGTATCTGACGTATTTTACCACCAAGTATGTTCTTATCTGCCATCGTTAATCCTCTTATTTTTATAGCAAAAACGTGTTCTTAGGCTTACGGTATGCTCGGTTAAAAAAGTATTGATTTATCATGAACATTAGAAATGGAACAGCTTGGTTCTTTTTGTTTCTAAGTTCCCAATATTACCATTTGAACTATCGTATTGAGTGTTTCAACAATAATTGAAATGGACATGTTTAAATAGCCCCATACCAATCATACAATGGTATTTCAATTTATTTTAAAACAGGTGAATAAGATGCATTTCGGTCTAGGAATAGATGCAGGCGGAACATATACGGACGCAGTGCTCATAAGAGGTTCAGACGGTATGATAGTTGATTCTAAAAAAGCTTTTACCACATATCCTGACCTCCAGATAGGCATAAAGAATGTGCTTGATTCACTGGATCAAAAACTTCTAAAAAATGTGAATCTTGTATCAGTTTCCACAACCCTTTCCACTAATTCACTTCTTGAAGGTACCGGTACTTCAGTTGCTCTTATTATCATAGGCGAAAAACCTGTGCGAACTGATTTCCCGGCTGAGTTCGTAATGTGCGTAAAGGGTGGACACGACACAAGAGGCGATGAAGCCTGTGAGTTGGATGTGACTGCGGTTGAGAATTTCGTTAAGAGTACAAAAGCAAAAGTATCTGCTTATGCAGTTTCAGGATATTTTGGTGTAAGAAACCCGGAACATGAGATCAAAGTAAAAGAGATTATCACAAAAATGACCGGTATGCCGGTTGTGTGTGGTCATGAACTGTCACAGGAACTTGGAGCATATGAACGGGCTGTTACTGCTGTCCTGAATGCACAACTCATGCCTATCACTTACCAGTTCGTAAATTCAGTTGTAAAAGATGTCTGTGGACGTGACATTGATGCACGGCTTTTGATGCTCAAATGTGATGGCTCGGTCTATAACATAGAGGACGCGCTGGAAAAACCAATAGAGACAATATTCTCAGGCCCTGCTGCAAGTCTTCTGGGTGCATCATACCTTTCAAAAATGGAAACATGTGCTGTCATTGATATTGGAGGAACCAGTACTGATGTTTCAATGCTCCGTGATGGAGTTCCTGAGATAAGCAACTCCGGTGCTGTTGTAGGTGGATGGAAAACCCGCGTAAGGGCTATGAAAATGGAAACTTCCGCAACAGGTGGAGATAGTCACATATGGGTGCGGGACTTAAAAATCAATGTGGGACCCAGAAGAGTGCTTCCGTTATGTGTTGCTGCGACAAAATATCCTGATTTCCTGAACAAGCTCAAAAGAAGTAAAGTTGTCTCAAGAAGTCTTATGGATGAGAACTTCCAGCCGACAAAATTCTTTGTCAGGACGGATTACGAAGCTTCAGGTCTTAATGATGAGGAAAGTGAAATCCTCTCGATGATTGCTAATGAGCCTGTATCAGTCTCTGAGATCAACTCCAATCTGCGGAGGAGTGTTCCAAAGGGAGTCCTGGATTCACTCATACAAAAAAGGCTTGTACAGGCAATAGGATTCACACCCACAGATGCTTTGCATGTCCTTGGTATCTACAACAAGTGGGATACTCAGGCTTCTGAGGCCGGTGCTGTGAATCTTGCACGTTATACTACAAAAGGAAAATATGATCTCTGTACGCATGTCCGGGAACTTGTGGCAAAGAATATGGGAGCAGATCTCATGTCCTATATTCTTCCGCATCACCCCCGGGAGATAATCACTGACCTGCTTAGCGATAAATATCCGGCAAAATTTAAGGTGAAGATACCGGTTGTTTTGCTGGGTGGGCCTTCAAGAGCTTATGACAATGAACTCAGTTCTCTTATTGATGCCGAAGTAATGGTTCCTGAATTTGCCGATGTTGGAAATGCAGTCGGTGCACTTGCAGGTAAAGGTGTCAAAAGGATCGAAGTCATGATAAGGCCAGCATCCCTGGAAAATCCGGATGAGGATTTCCTCGTTTTTTCTCCTGTTGGCAGGGAGCGCTTCAAAAATTACGGGGATGCAGTGGAATTTGCAACAAATCTTTGCAAAGAGCTGGTACTTGATTATGAAATACGTTGCGGGATCTTAAAGCAGGATACTAAAATTACTGTATCAAAGAAAACTGTCTCTCCTGATGACTGGTCGCATCCGCCACTGGAGACTAAAGTGATAGTTGTAGGTATCGGCAATCCAATGATGATATTAAAAGAATGAGAACGTGAAGTTCAACTGGTTTCAGGGAGACTTACATGCACCTTTGTTCCGGCACCTTCTATGCTTTCGATCCAGAGTCTTCCTCCGTGATCTTCAGTAATCCGTTTACAGATGTTAAGGCCAATTCCCGCACCGCCGTATCTGCGTGTGAGTGAGCCGTCAAGCTGGTAAAAACTATCAAATGTCTTCATAATCTTTGTTTCAGGGATTCCTATGCCGGTATCTTCAATAGTGACGTGTATTCCCCTTTTCTCATGAGTTGCTGTAATAGTAATTCTACCTCCGGATGGTGTGAATTTGAAAGCATTATCTATCAGGTGAATAAAAACTTCGCTAAGGTAATTTGAATCGGCACTTACAAACGGAAGGGAATCAGGAATCCGGTTTTCTACTGTAAGCTGCTTGTCTGCATTCTCCATTGAAACTAATGAAAGCGCTTTTTCCACTATCTGTGGAATTCTCACCTCGGAATATTCATATACGTAATTCTTCGCTTCCAGTGTGTTCATAAAAAGTAAAGATTCGATTAGACGCTTTAACTGTCCTGAGTTGCTATTGACAACTTTCATCGCTCTTTTTTGTTCTTTGTTAAGAGGACCCAGTATTTCATCACCCACAAGTTCACTGAATCCCATGATTGATATTAGAGGAGTTTTCAGTTCATGACTCATAGTTGCAAGGAAATTACTTTTCATTTCATCCAGTGAGTGAAGTTCATCATTGGCTTTTTTGAGTTCATCATTGATATCCTTCAGCTTTGTGTTGTATATTTTCAGTTCATCCTCTGACTGTTTGAGAAGTATCATTCCACCCATCGTCTGGGTTATAAGGGAAATCTGTCTGGCATCGTTTTTTGTGTAATCATCTTTTTTGTTTGCAACTGTCAGGAAACCCACAACTTTATTACCATAGAGTATTGGTGCTGCAATATAAGAGCAGATTCTCATTTTTCTGAATATATCCGGACATCTTGCAAGTTCTGTTTCACTCGGCCCATTCATTATAAGGGGTTTTTTATTTTCCAGTAATTCTGTCCATCTGTGACAACTTTCGAGTCCGCACATCAGATCATCATTTGTAAAACCATGTGTTTTTAGTATATTTTCGGGTTGCAGAATAACGGAAGATAGTTTTCTATTTTCATCAAAGAAACCAAGAACCCCTGCTTCACTTCCGGTAAGCTTGATTCCTTCTGACAATGCAAAATTGCGAATAGTATCTGTCGAAAACCTATTCATATAGCTTAATTCATGCAGTGTTTCAAGACATGATTCATCTACCATCAAAGCACTTTGTGCTTTTTTTATTTCTGTGATATCATGTGCCATTTCCAGTCGTACATCGCTGCCGTCAATCCATTTTATAATCCTGTCCATGATAAGGTAATCTTTTTCATTAGTCGGATTATGATATTCCCATTTGTGTGCACGGTTTTTATTTTTGAGTATCAGGGAATTTGTACAAAAGTCACATGGTTTACTGAATCCCTGGAGTACCTGATAGCACTTTTTGCCAATAGGATTCTTTTCAAGTATTTGATCCAGGAATTTGTTAACATATAATATTTCATGTGTATAAGGGTCGGATACATAGACCGGTTCTTCAATACTGTCAAATATTGACAATAATTGTCTTCGTTCCAGATTCAGGTCCTCTGCAATGGATTTTTTCCGGAATGCCATGGCAAGGATGTTTGAATATGTGTTCAGTACCTCAATATCCTTATTTGTCCATTCGCCGGTTTCCCTTACATTATCAAAGCCTATGAATCCGGCAATCTCGTTTTCTGCAAAGAACGGAAGTGTGATAAGTGATTTGATATCCTGACTCATTAGCAGCCTTTTTTCAGCGTCAGCTTCAGGTGGAAGATCTTCTATGTCCTTTATGTGGACTGCGCCTTCTTCGGTAAGTTTTCTGAGCCACCACTGATACTCAGACCCTGGAAGATTTTGAAGTATTTCTTTTTGTGGTTCTACTCCATTTGCACACCATTCATGTGTGTTGTTTACGATATGTTCATCACCGGTATATCTGAATATGTATGAACGGTCTGCATGGCAGAGTTCCCCAAGCATTCCCAGGGATTCTTCAATTTTTTCATCCAGATTGTCAGCAAAGGAAAGCATTGAGGATATTTTTGATAGCATGCTTTCGATCTGGTATTTTACCATGAGTCTGTCGTGAGTATACCTGTTTTTTTGTATTTCTTCTTCCAGGTTTTTTTTCAATGATGTTACTTTCAGATTATGAATTATTACAAAACAAATGAGTGTTGCCAGAAAAACCATCCAGATAAGTTTTTGCTCACCCTCCGAAATATAAATATGGAGCAGGATGATTACTAAAAGCATTAAAAAGGACAAAATCATCAATGTTAACTTCTTTTTGGATTTGTTTTCCATCCTTATCACTATCTTCGATATGCAAATATGGTTGCAACCCTAACATCCTAATTATTTTATAACATTGCTTTCTCCTTTTAGTATATATATTTATTTAATTGGTATCAATAAAATATTTTATATTATAAAGTTTCCAATAAATCTAATTTATTCTTAATTGTTCTATGAGCTATTTTGAATATGAAGCGTTATATTTTTATATTTAACATAAATGCCGATTTAAGTTATATTTATATTCTTGAAATAAAAACGACGGATGATGATGAATTAAGTGATAGAAGAAAACCATTATATCTCCTTGAAATAAACTACGTGTATGCAGAGTTTTCTTAATCTTCTGGATAAGTCTGAAAACTGTGTCTTCCTGAGTGGAGCAGGAATATCCACTTTTTCCGGAATTCCTGATTTCAGAGGCAGCAATGGTCTCTACGCAAAATATGATGCCAACAGGATTTTTGACCTGGCATATTTTCATAAGGACCCTTCGTATTTCTATACTCATGCAAGGGAATTCATTTATGACCTGGACACCAGAGAACCAAATCTTATACATCGGACCCTGGTAATTATGGAGAAAAAAGGTTACATCAGTTCTGTTATTACCCAGAATATTGATCTGCTTCACCAGAAAGCAGGTTCGGAAAATGTAATAGAGATTCACGGTTCTCCTGCAAATCACAGGTGTCTTTCATGTGGAGAAAACTATTCCTATTCTGATGTTCGTGATCTCCTGGAAAAAGAGACGGTTCCACACTGCACCAGGTGCAATGGCCTTATTAAACCTGATATAATTTTCTATGGTGAAATGCTGGATGAGACTGCGATTACAAATGCAATAGCAGTAAGTTCAAAAGCAGACCTGTTCGTGGTAATTGGCTCATCACTTGTAGTCCAGCCGGCAGCCAGCCTCCCGCTCTATTCGCTGAAAAGAGGGGGAACCCTCATTATTGTTAATAACATGCCAACGCCTCTGGATGAGTATGCATACCTGAAATATGATGAACTGGGTGACTTTTTCAATCACCTTTCATCTTACTTCAATGAGTGATAGTAATCCTTCAGAGCCTTTTTATCATCTTCGCAAAGGTGGTGCCATCGAATTCCCTGTACAGCTCCTTCCAGTGCATAGAGCTTGTTCATACAGGCGGTCTCATCGATAAGTAAAAGTCTTTCAAAGGCGCCTTTGCTTCCAAGTTCCTGAAGTTCAGCCGGATTAGTTATCCCGGCCTGTTCAAGAAGTTCCTCAAGCTTTTTGCCGATATTTGGAAGTTGTGAAAGTTCTCCCATTGTGATTTTCCTTTTCCTTTAATCAGTAAATATTTCAATAATTACCGGTTGCATCTACAAGGATGAAACATGTATCGGAATTTGCTTCAATAATTATGGTCTCATTCTGGTTTATGCGCATCTGGTCATTCTTTCCAAGCTTTTCACCACAGATTGTGGTCTCTCCTTCAATTACATAAATGAATACATATCTGGAAATATCGGTCAGAAAGTCTATACTTTTTCCAGAATCAAGTTTTGACATGTAGATCGTGGTATTTGCCCTGAGTTTTACCGCTCCCGGATATCCCTGGCCTGCTATGGCTACAAGTTCATTCTTCCGTTTGTCCATATCAAAATTTTCCTGTCTGCATGCAGGTTTCATATTCTGCATGAGAGGATCGATCCACATACGTAAAAGATGTGTGTCCTTGCCGGACATATTCATGTCTGTAAAAGTAGCTCCACTTCCGCTTGAAAGTACCTGAACGGCACCAGCTTTCAGGACTTCCTTATTTCCGGTGCTGTCCTCATGGTTGAGTTCACCATCAAGAACAACTGTGACGATTTCCTTATCGTTCAATGATTCCGGTTTGTAGAACTTGCCAGCCTTCAAAACCTCATCATTGAATACTTTCAGGTCTCCGAAATGTGTGTTTTTCATATCCAGATAGTCTGAATATGAAAATATCCAGTAACCACTTATAGCATCGTTTTCGACAAAATGCCTTTCATCCGCTCTAACTACTTTTGTCATATTATCTTCCTGTTTTTTGGGATAATTTGACATTGGTGTTTAAGTATTTGACCGTAAATCCGATGCTATTTGTGGAAACTAAATAGAAATAAGAATGGAATTAAATATGAAATAGATAAAAAAGGAAGGCATTGTTAATTAAATATAGATAACTCGTTATTCCTGTATTTCATTAAAAGAATGATCGAATACTTTAGCATTTCAATGCTCTTGGTATAGCACTTTGACTTCCTTCTTAACCTTGCTAGAAAATGCCTGAATATACTGTTGTAACCTTCAACAGTATAAGTTTCTGCTTTTGATTGAGTATGAATCTCCTTCGGAAGGAACTCTGCATATGCTCTCCAGTGATCAGTCATCACTTCTCCAATCTCTTTTTCCTTTAACTTATCCCAGAGTTTTTCGCCTGTTTCTGTTCCCCTACTACCAAAAGAGCAGTCGATGAATTTTTTCCCATCTCTATCAACAGCAATCCAGATCCAGCAGTAGTTTTTTTATTCCCGATGTATGTGTGCATCTCATCTAATTCTACGACAGAGATCTCTTTTTGACTTTTTAGTTCCTCTAATTCACTGCCAAATTGCTTGATCCAGTTTTGCACGGTAACATGGCTAACATTTAGAAAACGTCCAATTGAACGAAATCCTAGTCCTTCAAGGTATAATTGTAAAGCTTGTTTTTTCACAGACTCAGGGTATGCTGTTGATTTCTTTTCGACAGTATAATTATATCCACACCCGGAGCACCTGTAACGCTGACGTCCACCAACTATGCCATTCTTTGTGGAATCGGAACTTTTACATCTTGGGCAATTCATAAACAAATATATTCATCCATACTATATAGCTATGCTTTATGACCAATGCCAAAAATTAAAAGTTTATCGTGGCTAATGAATGCTTAATGAATAACTTGAGTGATCCCGAAGGATCCGGCGAAGTCGGCGTTTTTCCACAATAAGAAACATAATAATCTACAAATTCCCTGTACATTTTCCTCAGGAAATTTTATAATTCTCTGTATAAATACAATTGACTTTGAAATTATCTTCTGTTTATCAGCATTGGAATGTGCCGCCTTTGGCGGATAGCTACTTTGTTTTTAGATTGCAGCTTGTTTTTGTGGACATGAGAAAAAGCAATGTTTGTGTCAGTCAGATAAACACGATTTTTACAGAGCTGATTTTTTATTGACTTTTACAATTGATTAGTTTTTAAGATATATAGAAATATATAATTTTTCAGATTAATATATATTTTAATTTTATTTATTTTGTTTTAAGAATAATATGAACATAAGTCTCCGAACTGACTACATGCCACCAATATACATGAGCAAGCTTCTATGCAACTATGCTCTCTAAAAATGTTAATAAAGGGTTGTTCAACACAGAAGCGATTTACGAATTCCTTTACGAGGCCAGATTCATTATACTGCTTTATATTGTAGGAGATTTCCTTACGACATTCCATGCACTGAGCAATGGATACGGATTTGAGGAGAATGGCATTCTTTCCGGCATAATGGCCGCCCACGGACTGTGGTCTCTGCTGGTTGTTAAAATGCTGATCTTATTAGTTGTCTACTGGAACTACTGTTCCATCAGAGCATCAGTTCACTCCTATGCCAGGAAACTCTGGGATCTTTCAAGGACGGGAGTCGGCATTTTCGGACTTGTACTTGTAGTCAACAATCTTATGGTAATTACAGTCAGGTCAAGCCTGTTCGAGTGCCTTGGCCTCTTCTGAAAAAGACTGCTTGATATGGGTAGCCTTCATATTGATAACCATTTCAGCTATATCAGCGCTGTATTCTGATATACGCTGGAAATTTTCTATTATTTTCCTCTGGCGCTCTCCGGAAAAACAATAAGATTTCTCATTGTGTTCTGATCTCTGGATCACTTTGTTTCCAAGTGCTGTGGACATCCTGGAGTTTCTCATAACATGGTTGGCAAGGTCAATATCAATATCAATTACTGACTTGAAAGAATCCTGGAACAGTTTCTGGGAAAGCAAACCCATTTCGATAATGTCATCATTGTTCCCATTATCTCCATCCCCTACATCCATCTGTATCACGCTGTTAGATATATTCTGCACATGATCACCAATGCGCTCCATAAGTTTTACAATAAGACGATACCCAAGACAATCTTTTGAATCTTTTATACCGATTTTACTTGCAAGCGTTGAGTCTTCAAGAGCTGCTTTTATCTGCCTGACACTTAAAAGATAGAACTTATCGACATCATTGTCCCGATGAATGATATCCTTTGCCAGTTCCACATCGGCTTCCCTTAAAGCCACAACAGAATCTTCCATCATTGAAAAAATGATACGGTACATGCTCTGAAGAGACTTTTCAAGGGAAATGTCCTGGAAATTCAGCAGGTTCTGAAGGATTATCTCTGTACGGGTCTCCTCAACAATTTCAATACCAATAAGCCTCCTTCTGGCAGACTCTTTCAGGTATTTGCGCTCAGCAGCTGAAAAACCTCCGGGAGAATGAATCCTTATGACATCATAACCCACAAGATAATTAGCAACAAGCAACCTGAAATTTTCGTCCTGATCCTCGGAGGCGACCATGTCGATCTTTGAACGGACATTTTTTTTCAGTTTACTCTGATCAGAAGTTATGAGCAATGATCGGTCCGGCCTTACTGTGAGAAGTACAGTATCACCGGCAGCAAGCTTGCCTTCCCTCACCCACTCAATGGGAAGGGAAACAATATAGGTAGAACCACCTGTTAACTGGATCTTTCTTTTGTCTGAAATGGGAATCCTTCCTTAATGTGATCTTAAAGAATTGTCAGGTTACCTGAAACCTGGCTTAATCTGGATGTCATGCCATCGTCATCAGTTACCAGAAGATCGATGGTCACATTATGATCGTTATACGGATCAATTCCGGCAGGCCTTACAACCATACCCTGAAGATCGTAATTATATAATGTTGTTGTCCCGTTACCAGAATCTTTCCGGATAGCCCACTTGTAACTGGTTATAAAACCATCAACATCCGTGGAATCCGAAGCATCTAATATCAAATAACTATTGGGACTTTGAGTTCCATTACCGTTTTGCAGATATTCTACCTTGAACTGAACCTCTGCAAGTGGCATTGGCGGAGTGAAAGCTTCCCTGAAAATGTTGATGTATGAAGTAATCAGTTCAACTCTTACAGGATCTCTTTCAGAAGGCAATATACCCGGATATGATATGAAATCCAGTGTATAGGTTATGTTGTAATTTGATGTATTGGTAAGATTTCCGCCGGAACCAGTGCCAAGGAATGTGATCTTACGGGTATCATTGTCTATTGTAAGGTTACCACTTTCAATACAATTGGTCCCGTTTGCATAGCTGACATTAAAGATAAACGGGTAGTCACCATAAGCATCCCATGGATGTTTTTTGAGAGTATACACAAAATCCTTACTGTTGTTTGTCCATGAAGAAGTGCCAATGGATTCGGTTCCTTCAACAACTATATCCGAAAAATTAAGATGAACCGTTTTGCTTTTAGCAGCAGGAATCTCTAATCTGTGATTTGCAGTATAAACTGCAGGGTAACTATTGTAAGTATCAAATTCACCGGAAGAATCATCATAGGCCCGGAAATGAAGGAAATATCCGTCATTTATCCTTATTGCTGATATGTAGGAATCCTCAATATTCAGGTTGAGAATTTTAAGGTCAATAGATTCCCATGAAGAGCCATCTCCGTGAGGATCAATGGAAACTATTTTCAGATTTTCATTCTCAACTGATTTCTGATGACTTTCAAGATCCATTGCCTGCTTTTGAGTAGTGGATATCATGTAAGCAATACTGGATGCGGCAATTATGGTAACAAGTATCAGTAACAAAGTGCCAAAAACAACAGTTACACCGCGGTTATCGCTCAAAAATACTTTTATATCGTTGCCAGCCATCTTTGATGAAAAGTGTATTACCGATTATATACTTTGTTTCCGTAATATATATAGAACTCCATATTCTATAGATTTGCATGATTTATTCCAAAACCATTTAAGTAATGATTACTTTTAGGGTTTTGATGGTGCTGACTAGCTTTGGTTTAAAAAACGTACCTTCTAATGTGGTACTATTAGTAGAAGAAGACATAGGTGATGTAAAAAGTGTTTTCTTCCGCAGGATCAGCTCGGATGCCCTTAAATCCGGTAAAAAAGTCTTTTATATCTCTACCAGAAATTCAGAGAATGATGTAAGAGATGAAATGAGCAAATTCGATTCCCTTGTCAAACCTGAGCTTTTCACAACCATAGGAAACTTTTCAGACCATGTCGCATTACTGGATATGTGTTATAAACGTCACAGGCTTTACAACAGACTGCATGGAGAGAATAACGGATCATTATTGCACAATATAAATGAAGCCGATGTATGCATCATTGACATGTTCGCTGCGCTTTTTGTTCATGAGGACACAGAAGTCATCTCCGAAACCATCGAAGCACTCATCAGCATCAGCAGGAAAGAGAATATCACGTTCCTGCTTTCAGCAGACATGGGGATACTTCCCGAAAGAGCCGAGAAGATAGTTCGCTCAATGGTTGACGGTGTTATCCAGTTCAGAACGGAATATATATCCGGTAAAATCAACAGATATATCAATATACCTAAAATGAAAGGCAGCATCCCCCTGAATAAAATGATTGCATACAATGTGACCAGTCAGGGAATCACAATGGACATGAGGGAAAGAGTTGGATGATTTGAATTTTCCAAAATGTAAGCGCTATGGTTTTAATAAAAATGATATAGTGGATGATCTTCAATGTTGAACTTACTTTTTAGCTACTACCAATCGTATCAAAGATATGGGCAATCGCATTAAAGCCACCTGTATGTATTTTTTGTAGCTCATATCTCCTTGCCCTACTAAAACATATTTTTCAAATAAATATGGGTCTGCAGACATTACTTTTATTATATGTTCAACATTAGGATATACGAAATTTGAAAATTTGAGTGCCTTCCCCAAGTTATCATTTATTTCATTTTTGCATTTTTGATCATATTTAGCGAATAAGCTCTTACTAAAGTTGTTTTCTGATATTGCTTCTATAGCAATTTCTCCTGCAATAATCCCGCTTTTTATTGCAAAATATATACCTTCACCAGTGAATGAGTCAACAAAACCGGCTGCATCGCCAACTAACATTACTCTCTGTTTTGAATTATTCCTTTTAGGCCCGCCTAAAGGAATCATGTGTGCATATCTTTGTCCTATATATTGCTTGAATTCAACACCACTTTTTGTCTCAAGGGTGCTAATAAATTCATCAAAAACTGTTGATGGTTTTTTATTCAGGGGTTTCCATAAACCTATGCCAATAGACATGATATTTCCTTTTGGGAATATCCATCCATATCCCTTTTCTTTTAAAAAATAAGCCTCAATAAGTTTTTTATCAACAATTAGCTTGTCAATTATTTCAGGTGGCAATTCGACCTCAACTTCTATGCATATGCCGGAACCGCCTTTTTCCCATTTTTTACGAATACCTGTTTCTTTTGCAACAAAACTATTGACCCCATCAGCACCAATCAGTATTTTACCAGTATACTCTTCCCTGGAGGTTTTAACCAGAACTGAGTCCTCATTAACTAAAACAGATTCAACTTTCTTTTCAGTTAAAACTTCAACTCCGGATTTTTCAGCCTTTTTCAGCAATAAATAATCCAGGTCTTTTCTAAATGTTAGTACCGAAGTTATATCTTCAGTTTTTCCGATAACAGAGGCTAAAGATGGTGAAAAAGCCACGGCTCCATATGATTCATATTTTTCATCTAATTCATTTAAAGGTCCAATTAATTCCAGGGCCTTCTTCGAAACTGCTCCGCCACATGCTTTATAACGTGGTACTTCTTCTTTTTCAAGAAGTAAAACTTTTAAACCCTTTTCAGCACATGTTTTTGCAGCCAGGGACCCGGATGGTCCGCCACCAACAACAATAACATCGTATATCATATGTAAGCATCCATTTCCAGAATTTTTGAAGAACAACCATTTTTTACTCTTTATTCATTTCGAATGACTTGTACCATATCATATCTGAAAATGTATATATAGTTTAATCTTCTGTTTAAGCAAAGAGTTTAAGAATAGGAGAACTTTACAAGTTTTTTAGATATAGTCGGTTTTTAACTCTGAAAGCTTTATTGATAATTTTATGGCATTTTGTCCTATTGAAATCATCATCTATAGATCTAAAGTGACAAATTTATCCAATAACTGGCATTTCTGGTAGAAATAATTTTTGGAAATGCAAGCATTATTTTCAGTGCTTTGACAATCAGGCATGTCCACAGTAACCGTAAAAAAGTGTAACTACAAGTTATGACTAAAAAAACAGATCTGGTTAACAATGCCGGTATTATGACACTAAAATATTCAATCCGCCTTCTGCGAACTCAATAATATTTCTGATATCACATGATGAAAAATCAGAAAAAAAGAATGAAGATCACAAATGAGATCCTCAAAAAAATGTTCTAATAGTTATTAACAGTAAATTTAAGCTAATTCGCCAAATGCGAACTTGCTCAGTACTTTAGTAACTTTAATTGTAACTTCATCGCCGACCTTTGTTTCTGGCACAAAGACAACAAATCCGCTTACTCTTGCGATTCCGTCGCCTTCTCTTGCGATATCTTCAATAGTTACATCATAGCTTTCTCCAGCTTCTACCGGAGCATTTGACTGCATGTTATTAAACAAATATTTCACGTCCTTTAAGTATTAGCTTAAAAAGAATACAACCATTTGGTTAAAGATACGAAAAAACAGTAAATACGTTTAAGGTAATACCATCTAAACTTATAATTATCAAAGTAGTTTAAGCCTCTAAAAGCACTTGTACTAAGGTCGGATACTATATATGTCTGTTTGTACCCATGCAAAGTAAGTATGCGCGCATAAGTATTCTGAAAGGAGGGTAATTCAGCCAGTCTTACCACGATTTTCTGCACTCCTGGCATTTAACATACACTTTCCAGAAGGCTGCACTATCATTGCAGCCCATATTCATGCACATACCAGGCAAACGTTCAAGGTGGTAATTGACTATCATTGCACTTATTTTATTTTACATTATTGTTCAATTGGTGAACAAATATTATCGCAATATCGCATTCTGTGCAAAAAAGTCTTGTTTAGGAAAACTATAATTATTATTGGTTACATAATCATTTTTGGGGAGTCATGTATGACAGCATCGAACTATGTTCAATTGATAAAAGATGAAATGTTGAATGAAATGTCAATAAACATTAATGAGTTGTGTGGTAAATTTTCTGTAATTAAAGGACAAGACATACTTGTGGAAAATGTGAAAATTGAAACAAGTCGTGTTGTAGATATGTATAAACATCCGATGTACAATGTTTATATGAACCATCGATTAAAATATAAGGATATCTCACTATTTGATGCAGTTTATCATGTGAGCGTCCACTTTGAGAATAGAAAATAAATTTGAAGCTATCGTTTTGATATAAGAGTTCAAATGTGACTATTGTTGTGTTTATTTTTAATCTTAAAATTACATAACAACAAAAATTCACAGATTTTACCCTCAACAAAAACCTATTTTTTACCTATATACCGATAATTAGGGAAATACCTTATTTTGCTTTAATAAAATGGTTATTAACCAATATTTTTACTATTGCTCTTTTTATATTAGTTCAATTCTCTATAAAACAGATTAAATTCAGTAATTCTAAGCAAAACCGTTATATCCCTTATTTTTCTTTACATACATAGTTTAAAATCTCCTAAAACGGTGAAAAAGGATGAAAAACGTCTATGGAAATTAGCGTCGCTGTTAAAAAGGCGATTCGTTATAACGTGGTTCAGAGCATCCTGAAACATTACCAATGCCCCGATACATGTGGAGCACATTGTTGCAGTAAAGGGCAGATACATTTTTTTGAAGATGAAGTTAAAGTCCTGACAATTCTGGACCAGGAAAAAGCTGGAAGGATTACAAATAAAGGTTTATCTGCAGGTCTTTTCCAGATGAATTCACCCTGTTCTTTTCTCAATGCAAACGGCAGATGCGGAGTGTATGATAACAGGCCTACGGTTTGTGGAATGTATCCTTTCAAAGTGAATACATCAGGCAACTCTGTTGGATTACAGCCATGTCCAATTGGATTTTTAATAATCCGGGACTTTGCTGAATGGATAGTTGAATCCTTTTCAAGATCAAGCGTTTCAGATGATGAAAAGGCCAGGATCAAAGAAGAATGGGAAAAAAACATAGCTTCATATGAGGCAGAACTTGTTGACTTTCATTCCAGAACTGTCCTGAAAGAAATGCAGATACCCTTTGATGAGCTTGAGATGCTTTCAATGTTCCTGTCTTCAAAAAATGCTAAGAACAGCTAATACTTTTATGTGAAAGTTTTTTCGCAACTATTCAGCCTGGTAGAATCACTATCGATAACCATTATGATAAAAAGTTGATACGTGAATTTTGAGTGATGCGTTTATTTTGACTGTGCCTAATACTTGCTTTTTTTGTTGTAACTTAATTTAGGACTAAATACCTGGGATTAAATCGAATCACCCTCAACCGGCTGATATGAGTAGGCTGAATAGTTACGTTTTTTCTTCTCAACAGGCTCCTGGCAAGTTTGACCCGGACAAAAATAATTTAATCTATCATATTGCAAACTTTGCTTAAACACAAGCTATTAATCACTCAGGATAGAGTTCATGACAGATATGTCTCAGGCCCATAAGGTAAAAATAATCTATTTTTCTGGAACTGGAAGCACAGCTCTGGCGGCTGAAGAATTTGAGAGGGAACTTATCAGTCGCAAAGTTCCTGTTGTCATATCAGAAATAAGAGCAGGAAATTTCCCATCAATAAATGATGAAGGACTCCTGATACTGCTGTTTCCGGTCCACGCCTTTAATGCGCCTGAAATAGTATATGAATGGATAGAAAGTATAACAGTTCGCAATCCCCTTTCCACTGCTGTGATATCCGTCTCAGCCGGTGGAAACAGAAAGCCAAACATGGCATGTCGTTTAAGTTCCATTAAGCGGCTGGAAAAGAAAAACTGCCGTGTCTTTTATGAAGAAATGCTTGTGATGCCTTCCAACTGGGTGAAGAAAACACCTGAAGGACTTGCCATCAGACTGCTGGAAATTCTGCCTTTAAAAGTTAAAGACATTGTCGATGAGATGTTGTCAGAAAAAAAGCACAGGACAAAACCCCCACAGTTTGACCGCATCCTTTCCAGGATAGGAGAACTGGAGAAAAAAGGTGCTAAAAGATTTGGAAAGAAGATACTGGTAAGTGATAACTGCAACGGGTGCGGCTGGTGTGAAAAGAACTGCCCTGCAAACAACATTAGTATAACGGACGGAAGGCCAGCATTCAATGGCACATGCCTGCTTTGCCTTAAATGCTTCTATGGTTGTCCTAACAAAGCTCTTGAACCTGGGAAATTCAAATTTTTTATAATAAAGGATGGTTATGATCTGAAAGCATTAAAAGGAAGGATGAAAGGAGTCAAGCCTGAACCTGTCGAGGAGCTGGCAAAAGGTTATTTGTGGAGAGGAGTACGTAATTATCTTCTTGAAGGGAATAAAGGCAAATACTAATTCCTTTTCATGCAATACAGAAATTCTGCGCTATTCTATTCCTCCTGATGAAGAATACAAATAGAGGAAATAATACTCAATTTAACATCATATTCTGTTTTAGTCGCAAAAAAGAGGAGATATCAGTCATCACCTCCTCCGTTCACAATTATAGTCGCGGTACCTTGCGATTCACCTGCCGTTGCAGTTACTACGTAAGTGCCAGCGCCAGACCCAGGTACCGGAGTCACAGATACCGTTCCATCGTCTTCAGTCATTGAACTGGTAATAACGCCCGTGGGGGTTATCGTCATTTTGACAAAAGCATTTGCAGCCGGGTTTCCATCCATATCCGTCACATTAAATATGATTGGTTGCTGCAACGGAATGCCCCCCATAACCTCCTGTGCATCACCGGAGGCAACGGTAATCATGTATGAAGTCCCCACACCTGCCGGCAGCAATAATGTAACACAGGCAACATAACTCAAGGCAATCAGTATAGCTGAATGCTTGAACCCATGTTTGATCTCACCTTCAGTGATCTGTCCTATGATAAGGCCACCAAAGAGCGCATTGAGTATAATCATATGAAAGAAACCCCTCTCAAAATCAATGTCTGAAAGACCAGCACCGCCAAGCATTTCCATACCAACACCTTGAATCAGGGGCAGAAGGGAGGTCGACAGAATATATGTCAGCATTACAATAATACCCTGGGCAAGATAAAAAATGACAATATATTGCTTTAGATTATCTTCCTTCTCTTTCTGTATGGATATCACAGATCTCATATCTTCTGATGTGCGGAACAGCAGGTCAGCTACATTACCGCCGGTATAGGCAGCCTGGACAACCACATCTATATATCTGGAAACAAGACGGCTACCCATGGACCCGGACATTTTGTGCATAGATTCATCAAAGGAGTTTCCAAGTACCATTGAAGATGCAGCATCCTGTGCATGACTGCTAATAGCGCCAAGATTGGTTTTTGAAAGATTGATAAATCCTTTTACAGGATCAATGCCACCGCGCATGAGTTCTGAAAGCTTGTACAGGAACTCACTGAAAGCAATTTCTCTTTTTTGCAATTTACGCTTTTCGAGGAATGAGTCTATAGAATAAGGAATTATGGCCACAAGCATAGCAAATACCATAATATGGTCCAGGTCATCTTTTGACTTTTCTTCCTGAGCCTCCGGCTCTACCTCCTCTTCCTCTGTAGCTACAACTTCTCCTCTTTCTGCGGCTTCAGCAGCTTCCATTTCAGCCACAAGTTGTTCGTAGGCCGCCTGTTTTGCAGCAGCTTCATCACTTACAGCAGCACCTCCTGCTGCAGCTTCATCTGTAACAAAAGAATGTCCGGTCAATATTGCCATGACCAGAATCATGAAAGCAATAAAAACAGGAATTCCAAAAGTAAGATATTCCCGTTTGATATCGTAGCGTATGGTCAGGATCTGGATGTAACGCTCCGCAGTCAGACGATATTTTTCAATATTCATAGAGTACTCCTTGAATATTTCATCCATAACAAAATCAGGAAAACAATATTTATGAAAGGTAACATAAAGTAAACAAAGAACTGGAACATCTGCTTGGCAGTAAATGGACCAAGATCGATCCCAAGGGCACTTGTGACAACGATCATCAGGACTACAAGTACGACACTCATGACAACTCCACTCAGGTAGCCTTCTCCATACACTCCAAGAGACTCTACAAACTCATGCTGCATTTTACGTCTCATGTCCATAAGTTCATTGGATTTCATTTCAAGATATGTACGTAATCCCCCGCCGGACTGCATGGCATTTGCAAGATCAATACATATAGCCCTGAGAGATTCTGAAGATGTGTTGCGTATGAGATGATTCATGGCACTTACACCGTCCTCTCCAAGAACATCCACACGATACATTACCTTACCAAATTCAACAGAGACATCACCATGATCTTCTATTGCTACTTTTCTTATGACGTCCATGGGGGAAGAACCTGAACTTGCAAGTATGGTCATATAACCAAGAGTGAAGGGAAGTTCCTGTTCTATGTTCATGTTCTTATTGGATACCTTGTTATACAGCATGAAAGGAAAACCACTTACAGTAAGTCCGAATGTGAGAAATGTCAGTACGGTTATATAGACAAGAGGAGATGAAGAAGTACGGAAAAGCAATATCGATAACAAGAATATGATTCCAGCAGCCACACCTGCAGTAACCAGCGCCAGGGATATGAACATACCAGGGGTTAGTACCATATCCGCCTGATAAAGTGATTTTGCTATGTCCTCCTGGGGTTTTTTATCTATTTGTTTACCAAAAACATAACAAAACATTTTATATTTTTCTACATACTTATTAGTACTCCCATCATTGAAAGCCTGATGGACATCGATATCCTGGGTTTTGACCATTTAATGCGTCATCTCCAGCATTTCATCTTTTTGCCGCGAATATCTTCTTATGGCTCTGGCTACATCTTCGTATTCAGTGACCCCGTCACGTGCAAGGCTTTCCAGATATTTTGCCCTGTCTTCCATCTCCCTGATCAGTTCATACTGGTCAATTCCAAATTCCTCATTGATGTCATCAAACATGGCACTGCTGCCACTGTACTCATATTCATCTGTAATTGGGTTCCATTTGAATACAGGATTTGTGATCAAATCTCCACGTTCGGGATCCAGTTCAACAATTTCCACAATCCTGAGCGCACGTCTCAGGAAGTGTTCACCTACTTTGATCATGGAATTAAAGATGACCATATCAACACTTGAAAAAAGGTTCCTAGGCACGTTCATTGGTTCGGATTCGACTCTTGAGAGCAGTTCCTGTATGGAACCTGCGTGGATTGTTCCCATACATGGGTGACCAACAGAGATGGCCTGGAAAAGCGTGCCTGCTTCAGCACCACGAACCTCACCAACTACTATGTATTCAGGTCTCTGCCTCAAAGCAGCTTTTAGAAGATCGAAAAGTTCGATGTCACCTGCGGATTTGCCACTCTCACCACCGCCAAAGCCAGCTCTTGTGATAGACTGCGTCCAGTTGGGGTGCATGAGATTCATTTCAGCTGTATCTTCAATTGATACTATCTTGTACTCAGGTGGAATAAAAGCACCAAGAGCATTCAGAGTGGTTGTCTTACCGGATGCGGTTCCTCCGGCTGCAAGAACTGATCTCTTGTATTCTATCATAAGCCAGAAATAAGCAAGGACAGTTGAATCATATGTCTTGTAGTTCATCAGGTCGATACATGAAACAGGATTTGACCTGAAACGCCTGATAGTAAATGTGGAACCCCTTTTTGTGACTTCTTTTCCAAGTGTGAGGTTCGCACGGCTCCCATCTACAAGGGTCGCATCCCTGATAGGCTCCAGTACGGAAATATGCCTGCCTGCTGCCTGTGCCATCCTCATGACAAAGTTGTTGAGCTCTATTTCCCCGTAGACAACATCTGTAGCCACTGAACCATAGACCCTGTGATTTACATATAATGAGGTATCAGGACCATTACAGGTGATATCCTCAATGTATGGATCGTTCATCAGAAGATCCATCCTGTCAAAACCCATGTACTTTTTGTGAAGATAGTAAAAGAACTTGTCTTTCTGGGTTTCAGTGAGATTCAACCGGTAGATATCAACAATCAGTTCAAATCTGTCCCTTAAGGCTTCAACACGATCCTCTTCTTCTACAAGCAGTATCTCAGAGTGAGCCATTTTGTCAAAAGCATTCTTTATGATGTAAAGAGCTTCTTCCTCGGATTCACTTAACGGAGGTTCAAGACATTTATATTGAAGGGAGTCACCGTCAAATACAACATGAACATACTGAGTTCCGGGAGTTACTTCATAAGTAATGTTGATCTCCTTTTGCGGAACTCCAGGAGCAGGAATAGAGATTTCACCAACGACAAATTCCATCTCTTCGATAATTTCGGGCTTCGGGGAGATTATCTGTTCTATTCTTTTGATAAGTAAAGAAACGGATGAACCATCTGAATCTCCTTCTTCATGCTCATCTACAAGAGACTCTTCATCCTGATCTGTATTTTCAGATAGGTTCTTCTTTTTTCTTCCGAAACTGAAAACTTTCTTTTTTCTTTTTTTGCTATGCTCAGATTCCTGTCCAGAATGGTCATTAGGATGTGTTTCCTTTCTTCTGATGCCTGAAAATAATCGTGTGACCTTTTTTATTCCGCCTGCAGAGTCTACCGGAACAGGCATATCCTGTATGTCGGCACTTTCATCCAGCAAATCTTCAGCAGGTTCCGGCATAATTCCTTCCTGATACGGCATTTGAGATTCAAAATCAGTTTCAGTGTTAGTACCAACCATTTGATTATAGCTAACAGGATATCCTGAGATATACTTATTCTCAAGGAAATATATAGATAGCTATAAAGTATAGAGTGGAATTATTGCAGAAATCGATTATTTATAAATAGTGGCCTGTTCTAAATTTATCTAAGGCCTTCTTTATAATAAAATAAAACAGGTAATTCCATAATACACTCCTGTTTTGCTGCCTGAATGACATCGATATCATTCTTTTGGATCTCCACAACATCGAGTGGGTAAATTTGAAAGGGATTACATTGGAAATCTGTTCCAAATTTACGGCTCATATCCGGGATATAAGTATGGATTGTGTCACATGACAGGGATTCATAAAATCTCAGCTTGTATTTCTCATGTGGAGAATCACCCATTTTCTATAGGCAATAAGACATTGTTGTTAAAATTACCCACACGATGTTGAAGAGGACCATTCTTTTCTCTAGTAAAACTCAAGTTCAGGTTGAATTTGACTTTTTGCAAGTTTTAAACTTTGGTATTTAGCCAATTCTGCGCCTCCATACTATCACACGGGCTATTGCATTGATGAACATCACAATAGCTATGAGAACGAATGCTGCTGCAAATCCTTCAGAGGGATCTACCAGATGAGGAAATTCAAATGAGTGGTACACAGTGACAGGTAAGGCTGCAATAAGATCCTGGAAAGGATATATTTTTACTCCGAAGATAAATTTTTCATTTGGAGCTATACGAAACTCCGGAATGAACTGGCTGTATCCTGCAGAAAGGATAACAACTGCTGATTCCTCTGCTGCACGACCTACGCTGAGAACAAATCCTGTGAGAATACCGCTTAATGCATAGGGAACAGTTATCAGTTTTATCGTTTCCCACTTGTTTGCACCAAGGGCATAACTTGCGTGTTCAATATCCACAGGTACTGAATCTATGGCAGCCTCAGCAGCCCTTTCCATGACAGGTAATATAAGGATTGCTAGTGCAATGACACCTGATATCATAGAGAATCCGCCAGTAATCGAATTAAGTGAGTAGACCAGTAGCATAAGGGCAAAAATACCGAGCACTATTGAAGGAGTGCCTGACATTACGTCAAGCATAAAACTAATAATATGTACCATTTTACCATTTTTTGCATATCTTTTTAGATATATGGCAGTACCTACAGCAAAAGGTGCTGCAAGAATGGTCGACCCCAGAGAAAGAAAGATTGTACCAACAATTGCATTTGCAAGCCCCCCTCCGAAACCTTTTGCTTCAGACTCAGGAGTCAGGATAATCTCAGGAGTAAGACTCGGAATCGCCTCCAGAGTGATACGACCAAGTATAAGGATAAGTGCTGTTATTGTCAAAGCAGCTGCTGTGTAGGAAATAGCTTTGAAAAGTATTCCTTCTGCCTTACGTAAATTCATCTGGAACCACCCACCTTACGGGCAGCAGCAACAAAGAATATCTCAATGGCAAAGAGCACAGCTGCTATTGCGAAAAGTGCACTTCTTGGTTCATCCATTGAAGAATAATAACCTATGTCATTTAGTATCTTGGAAGTCATAGCATAGCCTGTATCCAGTATGGAACCCGGCACATGACCAACGTTACCAAGAAGCATTACAATTGCCATAGTCTCTCCCATGGCTCGCATCATACCTAGAATAATAGCTGTGATTATTCCCGGAGAGGCAGTTGGGACCACCACTTTCTTTATGGTTTCCCAGTGTGTAGCCCCTATTGCAAAGGACGCCTCCCTATACTCAAATGGCACTGAACGCATTGCATCCTCTGAGAGGGAAACTATAGTAGGAAGGATCATTATCGCCAGAACCGTGGATGCAAGAAGCACACCGTTTCCACCGCTGGGAGTCAGATCCTCAAATATAGGAATGAAATCCAGCATGCTGATTAAAGGATCAATATTGTTCTGGAAGAAATTCTCAAGAACAAAAAGTCCGAATATTCCATAAACAACTGAAGGAATACCGACCAGTAATTCTATGAAAGGACGTATTGTACCGGCTAATTTTACGGATGCAAACTCAGAGAGGAATATTGCAGTGAATACGCTTATAGGAACGGCAATTGCAAGGCTTACTGCTGTCATGACAAGAGTACCTGCAATGTAAGTACGTATTCCGTAGATACTTTCATCATAATCCCATACTGTTCCGGTGAGAAAGTTGACAATACCCTGACTTCTAAGCACAGGCGCAGCAGTATCGAATATAAAGAATATGAAATATACTGCAACGCTTACTGTTATAAAAGCACACAGAAAGAAGAAGTAATGTGGAATTCTGTCATCCAGTCTTGTCTGGTTCATTAGTACCTCGTTTTTATACAATTAAAAAAAAAGATCCATGCCAGAAAGACTGGCATAGATCTGTGTTGCTTATTTTTAATTAACTACTAATTTAAACGATCTCGTTGATTGCGAAGTATCCTACTTCAGAGAAGTACTCTGTTGAAGCTGGAGACATTGCAAAGTTGAGGAAACTCTGCTCGAGAGCTGTTGGTTCACCGTTTGTCAGGTAGTTGAGTGGTCTTGTAAGGTCGTGAAGGTAGTACTCGTCCTCAGCACCGAACTCTTTCTTGATGTTGCTTGCTGTGATGTCTTCAGGTCCAAACTCAGCGTTGTCATTTTTAACACCTACCATAAAGATATCATCTGCACCATCTGCATATCCGAAGTCTACGAATCCTACACCAGCTGTGTCGTCCTGTACTGCTGCAAGGACACCGCCATTACCTACTGCACCTTCAACATCGTCTGAAATGTCTTCTCCAATGAAGTCTACGAATGTGTCTTCTGTACCGGAGGATTCTGCTCTCTGGTATGGGGTTACAGTTACACCAGCAAGGGTGGAAACTGAGCCGTTGTAAAGTGCCTGAAGGTCAGCTGCTGTTACGTTGGTTGTGTTGAGTGCTCCACCAATCATAGCATCGTTTGCGATGATGACTACTGCACTGCCACCAATCTGGTGTGTCTGGACATCTGGGTATTTGTCAAGTTCTGAGTCTTTGACAGCTCTGGAAGCTGCACCAATGTCGCTGATTCCCATTGCTACGGATGAGACACCAGCACCGGAGCCACCGCCCTGTACTGTGATCTTGACACCCTGGTGATCTTCCATGTATGCTTCTGCGAGAAGTTCAGAGACTGGCTGAACTGTGGTTGAACCAGCGATAAGGAGTTCGGTTGATGCTGCGCTTGTTGCATCGCCAACACTTGCGTCTTCTGCTACGTCACTTGAGAATGAACCCATGATGGTTCCTACAGCTGCTGCGCCTGCGATTGCTACTACTACTAATACAAGGGTAGCAACGATAGGTGAAACACCAGCTTCGTCGTTGAAAATTTTCTTAAACATTTTATCGTACACCAATTTTGTTTATGTTCCTAGTCAGAGCGGGTTTTAATCGCTCTGGCACTTAATTGGATGGAGGATATATAATACTTGTACAAGTCATGTATATAGACCAATAATCCATATAGAATTACAATATCTCTATATATTGGTGCATATACAGCAAAATACTTCACTTAAATATAATACCAAGACATATCTGCCATTATTGAGAAAGAGTGCATTAATATAAATTGACCTTCACTGGTATCTTTTTTTATTCAGTGTGTTTTATGAAAACATATACACATCTTAAATACTGGATATAGCATCCATTAAATATTTGAAAAAAGGAAGAAATAAGAATTATTTAGAGATCAAAGTATAAACAACAAAGAATACAACAAGTGCAATTACTATAACAACAGCATAAAGATAGTTTTCTACGGCATCTACCGCAGAATTTTCAGCCAGGCCGAAAACAGAAGAAATACCATCAAGAACACCACTAAATATATCGCTTACAAATTGCTGGCCTTTATCAAATATATTAACAAGTGGAGATATAATTGGGATTTTAGACCAGAAGGAAGAAGATTCATGCTCCACCTCCAGAACAACATCGGAAGTATCTTCTTCATCAATGGAAGTATCCTCATCATTAACGGAATTAAGGTTGTTTTCAGCTTTTTCTTCAGAAAGATCCACAACATCAGGCTCTTCCTCAATAGTAACTGGTACGGCTGTATTTTCTGCTATATCGTATTCGGTAACCCAGCCGCCATTCATGGGTTTCCAGTACTGCTTTACCTCAGCACCATTAACATAATAAGATGACTGAACTTCGCCTTCATAATTCCATAAGGATTTAAACTCGCAAACAGCGGCAGGCAGATCGGGTGTTTCATCGGAAGAAAACTCATAGGACATGGAAAGTGATGAGCCAGGAGGAAGCAGTACCCCTTCAACAGAGACTGTTTGTGTACCATTGACCACTGTTGTACTGAGATCCCACTCACTTAGAGGCAGATTGCTTCCTTTCAGGCTTTTCTCCAGACTCCCACTTACATAATCCAGTTCATCAGGAATAGTATCAATCAGATTGATCCAGGCTGCACGGTCACCATCATTTGATATATCAAGAGAAACCGTATATCCCGAATCAGATTGAGCTAATTTTTTGTCAAGAACAATATTGGGACCGTGGACCTTCAGACTTTCTGAACCGGACTTCCATGAAAGGTTCTCACCAAAAAAATTAGTTTTTACAACTACTGCATCAAATGAATAATCACCAGCTTTTATAGCTACAAGTTTTTGACCCAGATAATATTGGCCATTATCTTCCATTGTAGAATAATCACCTGATTCATAGATTTCAGCTATAGCCAGGTCTTCAGATATTTCAGGAAACTCAACTTCAATATCACTTAGGGTATAGAGACCTGTATTAAAAATACGTGTCCTTAAAAACGTAAATTCTTCTGCATCCCTTACCTCATAGTCACTTGAACTGTGGCTGGAGGTATCTACATCAAGGTTTTCCACATACCATGATGTCATATTGAATTCATCTTTTGTTAATTCCATAATGACTTCAACATCAGGATCTGTACAACCTAGTTCCAGAGAACCAGTGAATTGGTAACCGTTTTCTTTTATATCATACCCATCTGCAGTAGCATTAATATAATAAGTTAGGTTATAAGGCGAAGTCTTACCATCCCACTCAGGAGCCACCACTGTAAAATTCATCTCAATGCTGTCATCTACTGCAAGACAACCCAGATTTTCCTTTAAAATACCATCCCTGTACTCGAAGTCCTCCCTTGATTTGACTCTCATCTCACCAGTATCTATCTTAAGGACTACATTCTCAATCCAGGCAGTACCGTCATTTGTTATAGTCACATCTATCTGCTTCTCTTCCCCCGGAGCATATTGTTCAGACGAAACATCAACACCCTGGATTGTTTCCTCACTTGCCTCGAACTCAATTTCAATTGAAGGCCTGCCACGAACATATAGATTAAGAACTGCAGATGGTGTTTTATAGCCATCCAGCGTTATATCCTTAATCTCAACCTTTACCTCATTATCCCACTCAAGCCATCTTTTATCATATGAACCGGTGAGAAAAAGAAATTCTTTTCTGACTACGCCATCTCGTTCTATAGAAATGAGAGCACCATTAAGATCCTCATCAAAGTCATCAGCCCTGAATGTATAGGTCTCAGCACCAAGTTGAACAGTTTCAATCTGACCCCATTTGACAGTGACACTACTGGCACCACCATAAGTACACCACTCTACACATGTGTCAAGATCATCACAGGGACAGTTTGTATTGGCGGAAGCCAGAGGTAGATATGAAGAGAACAGCAGTAATACTGCCAGGCATAACAGACAGAGTATGTATTTTTTCGTTTTTACCACAAACTCCACTCCACCATCATGATTTTTTGGATACTTTCCGGGACAGAACGTAGATCAGCAGGGCATATCCTGACAATGTCACAAAAACAAAAGGTACGGCCATGTTAAAAAAAGAGGAGGCTGTGTACCAGCATGTTGAATAGAAGGTATATAGGGAGAGTACCACCGCTGCCAGCAAACTGACTATTCTCTTCATATCGGGCATATTATCATTTTGCCATAAATCACTTGCACATAGGAACTATATACCAATCCATGATATATTGTGCAGAAAATAATCTATATAGAAAAACAGAATATTTCAGGAATTCACAATAACTCAATCAGCAATTATTCCATAAAACGAAAGCATACAGATTGTCTTTTTTGCCGGTAAAGCCGGAATGCTTACAAAGACACCGGAAAACTCATCATTTTTGATTTTTACTCTCAATTAAGATTTTAGTTTTATCTTCTTTCAGACTGCCATCTTCTAAAAAGTTGCATATACTACAAATAAATAAGTTTATAATTGAAGTAGTACCAAAAGTAAGAATGACAATCAATAGGCATTTTATAAAAAAATCATACATATTTTCATATCATCCAAACTGTTTGCATTAGTTTCCAAAGAGTATATATAACATAGAGTTATTGGAAAGATACGTGCCATAAATAGCGATATATATTATCTATGGATGTTAAATAATAACTAAATTATTTATTTATATTTCTGGCATATTACCAAAAAAATTGCATAAAATTGCATAATACACAAAGTGGTACGATATGAAAATGAAAAGACTATTTCAAAATGAAAATGCAGTATCCCCAATAGTTGCAACCCTCATCTTAGTAGTGGTGGCAATTGCAGGCGCTGCAGCAGTAGGAACAATAATGGGATCATTCTCAAGCGATGTCTCAGATGAAGCAAGTGCAGAAGACGCAGCAGCAGGCGCTTCCACTCAGCTTGTTGTAGCTGGAAGTACATCAGTCACCCCCCTTGCAGAATCACTAAAATCCGGTTTCGAGGAAAGTAATTCGGGTATCCAGATAAATATTCAGGATAACGGAGGAGACACAGCTGGCGTTGCAGCAGTTGGCATGGATGTCATTGACATTGGCCTGCTCTCAAGGGAATTAACTTCCAGCGAAAAGGAAAAGTACCCTGATCTGGAAACCCATTGGATAGGATCAAGTGCAGTTGTGATAATAGGCGGAGAAGATGTGGTAACAAAGTTCGACTCTAGCAATTTCTCAGAGCTGACTACTGATGACTTATATAATATGTATAATGATTCCAGTGATGGTAGTACTTCAGCCAAAAATCTGACTGATGCCAGTGGTACTTCAATCAGTACAGTTAATGTTTATAAGAGATCTGAAACAAGGTCCGGTTCGGAATACATATTCTCTAAATTTATTGCAGAGGGTGACGGAGACTTCATATCAGGTACAAAAGCAGTGGAAGTAACCGGAGATCGAGAAATGCTTGAGACTATCGCAGATGACCCAGACGGACTTGGCTTTGTAGACTTCAGATTTGCACTTGAAGCTTATGAAGAGGGCATAGATGTTAATTTCATTGGTGTATACGATGGTGGTGACTGTCGTCTAATGAAGGGATGTGTGGAAGATATTGAACACATGAATGTACATATTCAAAAATCCCTGAACGGAGGAACAGTACCTGCGTCTGTATCACCATATCCTGATCCATATCCAATGGGTCTTCTCAACAACATGTATATGGTAACCAATGGCTGGCCAAGCTCTGTTGAATCACGTTTCATAAACTTTGCCCAGCAGCCAGCTTCAATGGATCTGTACACTGATGCCGGATACTTCAGTCTTCTGGACGTTACCGAGCAGCCATAAAGTACGTACAGCTACTAGAAACAGTTAAAGTAGAATTGGGCCGGAATTTCCGGCTCATTTTCATTTATGGTTGAAATGTTTATAATTTTGCCGGAGGAGGAGAACAAAAATGACTAACATCAATCAATCCTGTAGTGCTGGCATTATTCAAAAAAACGCTTCCCTGGATACAAGGAAGGTCCAGATTACAGGCAAATCAACATTCATAATCACACTTCCTAAAAAATGGGCCCTCAATTCCAGGATGAGAGCTGGTTCGGAAGTCGGGTTCTCATATCAGGAAGATGGTTCAGTGCTACTGATACCGCCTGGTTTTACCAGAGAACAGCATAGCACAAAAATAATTTGTGCAAACAGGAGTACTGAAAGCATTGAAAGGGATATTCTGGCCCTGTACAACCTTGGCAGTCATCATTCCATTGAGGTTCACGGTGAACAGATCACATACGAATGTAAGAACAGGATCAAGGAACTATGTAAACATCTCATTGGTTTTGAGATCATGGAAGTCTCCAGTGACAGAATCACAATCCAGAACGTGTTAAACACTGAAGAATACACAATAGAAAAAGCTGCTAAACGCATGTTTTCCCTGGCATTCCTGTTATTTGAGGACCTTATCAAAATACTGAACGAAAAGGACACAATCCTTTACAGGGAAATGACAGTCCACAGTATGGAAATTGATCGCATTTATTACCTGATGTCAAGAATCCATACTGAAAAGATGAATGCAAATAAATTTTCAGAAAAAAATGAACTCACACTTACGCAGGCATTTTACCATCGTCTTGCCACGGAGAACATCGACCGGATAGACGATAATCTCACAAAGATCGCCCTGTATTTTGAAAATGGTAACGACTCATGGGAACTTACAGCCGGAATGACAGAATTGTGTTGTTTCCTGCAGGAAATGTTCAGGGACGTATACGAATCCTTTAAACTTGCAGACAGTGAACTGGCCAATAATGTAATTGCTAAGAGCACAGAACTTGATCCCATGATTAGAACTTGCAGGGAGAATGCAGACATCAATATAAATCCTCTTGCTGAAATAATGTATGACAGTTGCGGCAGAATAAGGGACCATATTTTAAAGATTGCAAACCTGTCCATTGAGCTTTCGCACTTATAAAACATGCCTGCCTTAATTTTTTAGCGACTATAGCCTAATATCATTTAATAATAGCTATAGTTCAATCTCTCCTGAAGATCTCATATCCGAATACCGATATGGCAATAATTATTGATGTCATGGAAAGCATGAATATCATATTTGAGTATGCTTCACTGAGCACATACCATGACAAACCACCGAGAACATGTGTAATGCTCATAAGAAGGATAATAAAAACACCAATAGGATAGATTTCCTCATCTTCCAGGTATTTTAGTATGACGTAACCCATGAGGTAATAGAAAACAACAGTCATTGCAAGATAAGGGAGTACTATGTTGTTTCTTACTGCAAAAAGAAGAGTCGGGCTGAACTCATATTCCAGTATTCTTTCAACACTGCCGGCAAAATGGAACGTCAGGGAATAATCAATGATCACTCCCACACAGAGAAAAAGAGGGATGAGCCTATAATTGTGATAGATCGATCGCAGACTCTGCAATATTTGACGCATAATCCTTTATCCTGCTAAAACTGTCAATTATGAGTTCTATGGACTCCTCGGCCGGTAGCTGGGCAGCACTTATGAGCATTTTGTTGAACATATCGTCCCTACCAAGGACATCATTTGCAAGGTCGCTGTTAGACTCGCGCAAAGACTCGGTACTGTCCATGAAAATGGACTGGCATTCCCTGCACAGGTCAACAAGTATTGCAAGTACATCCTGAGGCAGCGTAATATAAGAGAAATGCAATGATATTTTAGAGATGTGGTCGCCAATCCTTTCTATATCATTGGCAGCAAGCCTGTAATAGAATGATTCCACAAGATTTAGTTTATCATGCTTAGAAGGCTTTTTGAGATTTAGACGTTCCACATGTTGTTTTGATACAAGCAGGAACATACGGTCAAGATCATCATCACGGGTTATTATATGACTGCACAGTTCCCTGTCATTATTCTCAAAAACAGATGCCAGTTCATCAAGCATCAGATAAACAAGAGAAGACATTCTTTTAAGTCCTTTCTGGATGGTGAAATCTTCCGTATCCAGGAAATTCTTGATGATTATTTTCTTCCCGTCACCTTCCACCATTTCCAGGCCTACAAGACGATGACACAATTCCTTGATCTCTTTGCGGGCCGATGAAGGAATATCACTACCGGTTATTTCTATAGTCTGGTGATCACCAACTATATACAGGCCCACAAGATCCCTTTTTATGTGCTCCAGTTCTTTATTGAACTTTATTTTTTTTGTATTCTTAGAGGCTTTTACCCCGGGAGGCTTAAGAAGCAAAGAGCCGTCTTCCTGATAGAAAATCGAAATATGGGAACCTGCTTCAAGTTTTGAGCTAAGTGCCCATTTCTTGGGAAGAGTAACCACATATGTGGATTTTCCCGTGATCTGTACTTTTCTTGTATCCATCTTTGTCACAACCGGAAAGGAAGATAGGACTAATGGACAGGAATTTGCCTATAAAGCTTTTCTTAATAGATAAGTAGACCCTATGTAATCTATATAGATGAGATAATATTTGTACTGGCGTCATCAAAATAGGGAACAGTAAAATAGAAAGTACTACCTTCACCAGGAACGGAATCTACCCACACCCTGCCTTTATGTTTGTCAATAATATCTTTAACAATAGAAAGACCCAGCCCATTGCCGCCATATTTCCGGGTTGAGGAAGAATCCACCTGATAGAAGCGCTCAAAAATAAGGTCCAGTTTGTCAGCAGGAATTCCCACACCTGTATCTTTTACATAAACAAGCGCCATCTCATCCTCCTGAGAAGTTCCTATCTCGATACGTCCTCCCTTATTTGTGAATTTCATTGCATTGTCCATGAGCTTTGTGAGCGCATACGCCAGCTTTTCAGGATCAGCTTTCACAAATTTATCCTGGCCTGGTTTTATATTGATATCCAGACCTGAAGCATCTAATTTGCCATTAAAAGACTTACATGCGATATCAACAACACAATTAATGCTTGTCTTGACCATATCCAGTTTTTCAAGTTCATCATCATATCTGGCAATTTCAAGAAGATCCTGTATCATCCAGTTCTGTCTTTCAAGTGCTTTGAGTGACTTTTCGAGGAAAGTATTGCGTTTCTGTGGATCGGTTTCATCGATAGATATCTCAACATACCCTTTCATAATATTCAAAGGAGTACGCAATTCATGTGAGATATTGGCGATAATATTGCGCTTCATCTGCTCAAGTTTTTTGACTTCCGTCATGTCCTTTGCAACAGCAACATATTTGATCTCATTCCTGTATTCCACAATAGCTATGCTCACAACCACGGATTTATCTCTGCCATCTCTTGTCCTGAAAGACAATTCCTTCATAAATGTGGAATCTTTGTCCTGTGTTGCCAGAAATGACCCCAGTTCCTCATTATTCTCCGGTACAAAAGACTGAATATCATAACCAATCAATTGGGATTCATCTGCTTCGGCTATCTGTATGAATGCTTCATTGGCAAATTCGATCTTCCCCGCATCATCGATTACAATAATTCCATCTAGGCTTCCGGAAACTATTTTTGTTAGGTAGTTCCGGGTTTCCAGCACCTCTTTAGCTGCCTTTTCTTTCTCCTTTATCAGGTAACCAATGTGATCAGCCATATCATTAAAAGAATCAGCAAGCTGACCTACTTCATTCTGTGAACTGATGCTGGCCTTATGATCCAGATCACCATTGCCAAATATTTCCACAGAATTCCTTAATTCCATGATCGGTCTTGAAACAACAGATCCTGCAATATATGCTACATTCGAACCAACAATGAGCAGCAATAGAACAAATAAAAGAAGATATCTGGTAAACTTGCCGGCAGTTGTACTTATACTTTCCTGGGATATGCCAACATGAACTTCACCTGCACTTCCGTCCAGTACAGGATACGAGATATCCCTTATGAATCCCTGTTCAGTATCCAGTAAAAGAGTACCTACTCCCGCTGCTGCAGGATTAATACCTACCAGGTCAACAGGGAAGCCGCCACTAAAAGTATGAACCAGCACCTCACCACGTTCATCGGTTATGAATACATACACAACCTCCGGTTCACTCTCTTTTATTGTTTTGACAAGCCATTGAAGACGGACCTGATTATTCGTAAGAATGGGATTTACACTGTTTTCCGCCAGGTTGCGGGTTATGGAAATACCTTTTTCATTCAATTCGGTTTTCATCATATTTGTCTGTACCACATTCAGGTAAGAGCCCATGAGAACGCCAAGAACCAGTATTATACTGACAACTGTGAGAATCAGTTTTGTCCGTATACTGAAATCATCAATACCCGAGACAAGTTTTTTCAGTATATTCGACTCGTTTTGCATTTACATACCCCGCGAATCGTTCCCATATGATAAATATGTATCATGGTCCATTTCAACGAACATATTGAAATGCATCTTTTCAAGGACATCAAGTCCTTGCTGAGAGTCATGCATGTTTAACAGGACTTCAGTTACATCGTTTTTTAGTCCGGGATCAATTTCCGGATTTACCGCAATTAAGGGAACAAGATGATCTGAGGATGAATGAATTATTGTCAGCTCAGAGGAATATTCCGGCGAATCCTGTACCATGTAGTCCCACATAATACGATCTATTTCAGCCCCGTCAAGAGTCCCCTGATGCACCATATCTATGAAATTATCCTGGCTGTTGCTGTAAATATAACTGGAAAAAAATGAATCAGGAGATTCATTGATCAGATGCAGCATGTACTCCGGAACGATTTCACCCCGGTTAAAACGATAACTATTGAATGCAACTTTTTTACCGCGGAGATCTTCCAGCGAATCGATACCTGAATCTGATCTCACAATCACAAAAGATGTGCCATATAAATCCCCATTAATCACCGGGACAGTGATTATTTCCATACCAAAGCCATTATACCCGGAAATATAATCGTCCTCTCTTACAAATACAAAATCGAGATATCCAGTCTCAAGTAAATAATTGATCTCCGCAGGATTATCACGCTGCACCAGTTCAAAATCAAGGTCCGTATACGCAGAAAGATATTCAACAAAATATTTGTAATACTCCATTGTTGTTTTCGGGGAAGCCATTGAAAAAACACCGATACGTACAGGCTTATCGTTGACATCCGATTGTTTCAGGTTTTCGGTTTTTTCAAGAGACACTTTCAGGGCTTCCTCACTTTCAAAGCATCCGCTTGAAGAAGTAACAAATATAAAAGCAAGAATCAGGGATATTACGAAAATGCACTTGCTACACCGTTGTAATGCCTTGCTTTTCATACCTGTATCCCAACAGCCTTATTTCATATTTAAATATGCCTATATAATTATATTACAGAAATATAATTTATTGCAATTGGTTGCCAAACTATATAAAACCATGCACATATACATATTTCGTTCAATTTATATATGTAGAATCATATCTAAATAGTGGTGTGTGCAAATTGACCCGAAAAAATAACTACCTGATTATTGCTACTGTTTGCCTGTTATTAATCCTGGTATTCATAGTATACATGTCCGGACAGACTGATACTCAGAATCCTGATAGCTCCTTATCAATCGAAGAACAAAATAACGCAGAGGATAATGACAACGATGGAGAGACAACTGAAATTTATATAAAGGGTTCCGATACTATTTTACCGGTATCGCTTGCCGAATCTGCGGCATTCATGGAACTTTATCCCAAGGACAATATAATCGTTATTGGCGGTGGCTCATCTCTTGGGATTGCCAGTTTTATTGAAGGCGAAGTTGAAATTGCCATGGCTTCAAGGAAAATTAAAGATTCTGAAATTGAGAGCGCAATGGAAAAAGGAATAGATCCCGTGGAAACTGTTATCGGATGGGATGGCATTGCAGTTATCGTTAATAAAAATAACTATTTTGACAGCTTAACCATTGAACAACTGAAAAAAATCTACACCGGAGAAGTCAGTAACTGGAAAGAGCTGGGCGGGAAGGACGAAGAAATTGAAGTGCTTGTGCGTGACACCAGTTCCGGAACTTACGCTTTTTTCAAAGAACATGTGCTTGAAGATGAAGAATACACTTCTACGGCAGTAACCGAACCAAATACAGAAGCTATCGTACAGACTGTTGCATCAGACAGTGCGGCTATTGGTTACATCGGACTTGCATATGCTGACAGCAGTGTGAAAATGCTTGGCCTGGAAAACTCCGAAGGTATATTCCATCCGGAGCAGGAGTCTATACTGAAAGGCAAATATCCACTCGCAAGACCGCTCCAGTATTATACCAACGGTGAACCTGAAGGAGATGTCGATAAGTACATAGACTTTGTCCTGAGTGAACAGGGACAGGCTATAATTAAAAAAATCGGATATCTTCCGATAAACTAAAAAATGGAAATAATATGAAAAAGTGAATAGGTAAAACCAGATCAGAGCAGGGAGTCAGGGCCAATACGCCCGCTCCTGATCATATGATCAGCAAGCACAAGTGCCATCATTGACTCAGCAACCGGAACCATTCTCGGAGGGATTGTCGGGTCATGGCGGCCATGTATTTCTACATCGATCTCTTTCATTGAAGCCATATCGACACTTTTTTGAGACTTTGATATGGAAGGAGTGGGTTTTACCGCGATCCTGCATACCACAGGCATTCCGGTGGATATGCCCCCTGTGATCCCGCCGGCATTATTGTTTGCAGGAATTACTTTTCCGTTGTTCAGTACCAGTGCATCATTCATCTGGCTGCCTTTCATTCCGGCACATTCAAAGCCGGCACCGATCTCAACACCTTTGACGGCTCCGATTCCCATCATTGCACAGGCAATATCGGCATCCAGTTTGTCAAATACCGGTTCTCCGAGTCCTGCAGGAACTCCGGTGGCGATGATCTCCACGACACCTCCTATACTGTCTCCTTCAAAACGAGCTACATTCACCTGTTCCAGCATTTGTTCAGTTGCTTCCGGGTCTGCACAACGTACAACATTACTGTCAACATTCCGACGGATTTCATCATAAGAAAGCGGCTTTGCTTTAATTCCACCAAGCTCCGTCACATGTGCAAAGACCTCGATACCTTTCTGTGAAAGGAGTTTTCTGGCAACGGCACCTCCGGCAACCCTGCCAATTGTTTCCCTGCCGGATGATCTTCCACCACCCCGGTGATCCCGGATACCATACTTTTCAGTGTAGGCAAGGTCAGCATGCCCTGGACGAGGGACATTCTTTATGTAATCATAAGCACTGGATTTTGCATTCTTGTTCCATACCAGCATGGAAACCGGCATCCCGGTAGTTATACCATCGATTATACCGGACAGGATCTCTACTGAATCAGACTCTGAACGGGGAGTTGACACATCGCTCTGTCCCGGTCTTCGTCTGTCAAGATCTTTCTGAACATCAGCTTCCGAAAGTTCAAGTCCGGCAGGTACACCATCAACAACAACTCCAAGGGCTTTTCCATGTGACTCGCCCCATGTTGTGATCCTGAAAGAATGTCCGAATGAATTTCCTGGCATAATTATATAGACCTCTTGATACTATTTATATCGACCGCGTGTGAGCCGGTTCAATATGTACGAGCACATCCTCGATGCCATCAAAACTTTCCCTGATACGATACTGCACAATGTGGGATATGGTGTGTGACTTGTAAGTTGTCATTTCAGGATCAACTTCCACATGCAGGTCGACAAAGACATTCCCCGGCGGACCGCGTGTCCTTATTTTATGGCAATCGATAACACCTTCTACATTACGAACCACTGTTGCTATTTCTTCTGTATCGATCTGTGACTCATCAGCAAGGATTGACACGCTATGGAAAATGATCTCTGCTCCTGCATGCAGTATAACCAGCGCAATTAAAACAGAAACAACCGGATCTATTAAAGGATATCCAAGATGGATGGCAATTAGACCGATAATAACTGAAAGAGAAACGTAAATGTCACTTCTGGTATGGGCCGAATCGGCAAGAAGAACTTCACTGTTTAGCTCAGTACCCTTCCTGCGTTCGTATGTTGTGACGCCATAGTTTACACACATCGTTCCAAGCATTATTACAAAACTTATTGCAGTTACCTCAGGTGCATTTCCACTTCCGAACCGGTCAAAAGCAGAATGTACTATCTCAAAGGCCACAACCGCCAGTATGACTGCTATTACAATCGATGCCAGGGTCTCAAACTTGCGGTGCCCGTACGGATGTTCCTTGTCAGGAGGTTTGGCTGCAATCTGAATACCTATAAGACCTACGATATTTGAAATACCGTCAAAAAGAGAATGATACCCATCAGATTGCATGCTCAGGACATTAGTGTACATCCCGTATGCAATCTTGGCAAAAGAGACGGCAAGGTTCAGGAACAGAATATAGATCATTACATTTCTTATCTGCCTGAAACGTGATTCAATATCATACATATCTTATCTAGGAAGAGATTAACTATCACCAATATAAAGTATATGATTTTTATATCTAAAAAAAGAAGGGGCGCCAACATTGATTAAGATGAAGTGGTTTAATATATAAATAAATACATATGTAGCATTGGTGATAGTTTTGCTCCTGCACAAAAAAAGGTCCTTTACACTTATAATTATGTTAGTTACTGTCTTGTTTATATCCGGATGTCTTGAAACCGCACAGACAGAACCTGCTACAATTGATGACGCTGCCCTTGAAGCCTATGGATGGACACAGGTTTCTCTTGAAGAGAAATCTTTTGAGCAAAACATTACGGAATCCACAACTATTGTTTTCAATTCAACGACTGTTAAATATCACAATGACAGGCTGACATCGGATATTAATGAACAGGTACTTGAGTTTAAAGAAGAGAATAATCTGCCCGTTTCCATAGAACTACCTGAAAGCCTCAGTGCACAGGTCATTACATATCGTCTTACTTTGCCATCAGGGACTAAACTTCCGACTGAAATTGTTTCAAAAATACTGGACAGCAGAATGAATGAGATCCAGGAAAGCAACGACATTGAAAACATACAGGAAGCTTCCACACGTACAATAACACTGGCAGATGATTCAGAGGCAGTTGTGAAAATATTCACATCTTCAGCTAATTCCACAGCATCCAAAATGAAGATGATGGGATTTTTCACTACTTTTTCAAATGAAGAATCCAGCACCGTAGTCATAGGATTTGTACCGGATGGCAAATATAACGTGGATGCAGGAATAATAAACGGAACTGTGTTCTCGATTGATGGTGAAAGCGAGATCGATGAAATGCTTGAGCTTGTCAGCACCATAGAATAAAGATCTAAACAAATATATAGCCCGGATCAATAGAATGCGGGCTATATCTAATAAATAGCACATCAATAGAGAATAGAGAAGAATACAAAATCAATAGAATACCTATATATACGATTTTTCCGATTCGGAGAATAGGTGTTCTGTTTGAAATCCCTGACAAGAAAAAATATTGTGATTATCTTATCCGTCTTTTTGCTATCAATTTCTGTAATTCTGTTATCAGGATGTGTTACGGATAACAGCAAGGATTCTGTTTTAGATCAGGAATTCAGCAATTCCATAGGAATTGATTTTGCCCTTATTCCCGCAGGTGAATTCTACATGGGTTCGGACTCAACTCCGATAGTTGCTTTTGACGACCCTTTGCATGAGGTTAGCATTAAGAATGCTTTCTACATGGGTAAATATGAAGTTACGCAGGAGCAATGGGAAGATGTCATGGGAAATAATCCTTCGTTCTTTGAAGGAGAAAATCTGCCTGTTGAGCAGGTATCGTGGAACGATGCACAGGAATTCATTAGCAAGCTGAATCAAATGGAAGATACTGACAAGTATCGCCTTCCAACTGAAACTGAATGGGAATACGCATGTAAAGCCGGAAATAACACGGATTTTTCATTTACAAATGAAGCTACTGACCTGAACGAGTACGGATGGTCAGATTCTTACGGATGGTGTGCTATAAACGCCAACAAAACAACTCATTCTGTGGGTGAAAAGAAGGCAAATGCATGGGGACTTTACGACATGCACGGTAATGTCTGGGAATGGGTTCAGGACAACTGGCATGACACTTATGAGAATGCTCCTGTTGATGGAACTGCCTGGGAAGATGAAAGCAGCAGCAACCGTGTAGGTAAAGGAGGGAGCTGGATGGATGGACCGAATATCTGCAAAAGTGCTTTCCGTGGTAGTCTGGATGCTGAAAGTACATCAAATGTCCTGGGATTCAGGATCGTGAAGGAGATATAAAATCTCCTGCATCTTTCTGCAACCGGAAAATATAATTCACATAAATCCTCAGTTCAGAGCATGGTAAAAATTGCAGTCACAGGAAAAGGCGGGGTGGGCAAAACAACACTATCCGGTACTCTGGCAAGAATGCTGGCAAGGGATGGTTACGATGTGCTTGCTATTGATGCTGATGCTGATATGAATCTGGCTTCATCTCTGGGAATAGAGGACGCTCCAAAACCACTTACAGATTATAAGGACCTAATTGAAGATCGGGCCGGTGAAAAAGGCGGCATGTTCAAGTTGAATCCTAAAGTTGATGATGTGGTTGATAAATTCGGTGTTGTCGGACCTGATAATGTTAAAATGCTTGTAATGGGAACTGTGGAAAGAGGGGGAAGTGGTTGTATGTGTCCTGCTTCAGCGTTCCTGAAAGCCTTCCTGAGGCATGTAGTACTCAAGGGCAGCAGTGCTGTTATCCTTGACATGGAAGCGGGTATCGAACATCTTGGAAGAGGAACCACACGCGGAATTGACCTTATGATCGTTGTTGTGGAACCAGGTATGCGCTCCATTGAGACTGCCCGGAGAATTAAAGAGCTTTCCGAAGGAATTGATATCAAACACCTGGCAGCGGTAATTAATAAGGGGACTTCCTCAGACATCAAGCCCAAACTTGAAGAAATGGGAATTCCTGTACTTGGTGTGATACCATACGACCCGGATCTTGTGGAAGCAGACTTCAATGGTCTGTCACCAATAGATGTTGGTGGAAACTGGGTTGATTCTGTCACCGAAATCAAAGACCATATGCTTGAAATGATATCTGGTTTTGAGAAAGAAGAATAGGCGATAAGATGGTACTAATATTTTGCAGGATCATAATTGCCAGGACAATTTTATATAATAAGATTCCATGTCCATAAATAATGGAATCAAAAACGATAAAATGCAACAAATGCAACAATGATGCAATTATTTTCCAGAAATATTCCGGGATGCACCTGTGCCGTAAGCATTTCATAGAAGACGTTGAGCGAAAAATAAAACTTACTATAAGGAAGCACTACAGCATCAAAAGGAATGAAGTTATAGCTGTTGGCCTGAGCGGTGGTAAGGACAGCAGTACAACACTCCACATACTCCACAAATTATTCGGCAAAAGGCCCGATATTGAGATTGTGGGAATCTCCATAGATGAAGGAATTGAAGGTTATCGTCCTGATACTATTGAATCTGCACGAGAGCTGACATCAAAACTTGGTGTCAGGCATATTATCCGTTCATTCCAGGATGAGTATGACACAACCATGGATGAAATAGCACCCCAACAAAGAGAAAAAGGGGCTTGCAGCTATTGTGGAGTCCTCAGAAAATCACTTATCAATAAAATAGCTCTGGAAATTGGTGCTACAAAACTTGCGATTGGCCATAATCTGGATGACGAAGCTCAGACTATCTTGTTAAATCACCTGAAAGGTGACGTTTCCCGCATGGTCAGACTTGCTCCGCCAAAAGAACTTGAAGGACTGGTGCTCAGAATGAAACCTCTGAGAAACATTCCTGAAAAAGAAGTTGCACTTTATGCTTACTTGTATGATCTTCCCCTTGGATTTGGCGGCTGTCCCTATTCTCATGAAGCAATGAGAAGAGAGATCCGGGTAATGCTGAATGAATTTGAAGTAAAGCACCCAGGTACAAAATATGCTCTTTTAAGTGGTTTCGATAAGGTTTCAGGAATACTTGGAAGGGAATATCCGCAGGAAGGACTCCAGAAATGCTGTATATGCGGACAAGCGTGTACTGAGAAAGTCTGCCAGGCCTGCAGACTGCTCAAACGTGATCAATCTTCCAGCATGTAATCTTCAAAGGAATACAATTTCCTTTCTGTTCTGTCAAGATAGAAACGTGTGAGCCACACAGTGATCAGAGGCTGTATTAGTATGGTGCTCAATAGAAGATTGATAAGTGGCCATAGCTGAGCTACTATGCCAACGTAAGATGTAATTTGTCCGATGAATTCCAGTGCTACGAGGATTCCCATGACGAATAACCAGATCCCTATAGATGCCAGTTTATTGGACAGAACAAATGATAGCCCGGACTCGATTGCGCTTATCGGATCAAGCTCGTCTACCACAAGCACGTAATTCACAAGAAAAAGTAGCAAGCTGATAACAAGTATGTAAAATACCCATGCAACGGTACCAAAAAACAGCAGCAATACACTAGAAGCAGCCATTTCAGGATTTGACAGAAGAAGACTGACATCATCCATGGAGAGAATACCCGGAACAAGGAATATCACACCGGCCAATATCAGTAATAGTACCAGTATATTTACAAAAAATAAGTTCAGATAATTCCTTTTTCCTGTTGTGAAGATAGTTCTGACACTTGTGTGGCCTCTTTCCAGTGCTTCTTTAGCCATGCCTATAGCACCGGCCGTCACAAAGGAATCTATCAGCATATAAATTAAAAACAGGATAAGACTGAAAATTACCACTGCCAGCATGCGTTCATAAAATACGGAATACATAATACCAAGCATTTCATTCTGGGCTATGCTTGTAGGATCTGCTATACCTGACATTTCAGGAACAAGGAATATCAGAGCAAACAAAAACACTGATATCACAGAAAACATAATCAATACCACTATTTTTAATATGAAAGGCATGCACAGGTTAAGATTGCCAGCCCAGGTTCCAAATCCTTTGCGAATAAGTGTTCCAATGTCCTCTGCCATCTGCATTACTCCGAAGATAGTGACACTACGTTTCTCTATTATTTATTTGCATCCCATATTAAATTTGGAAAACAAAAGGCATTTATTGATTATTAAAAAGTACAAAAAAATTACTGCTGAGCAAAAGTGCAGGGTTAAAACAAAAGGTATAAATATAAGGGTGCCTTTTGTAATTTGTTCTTGCACGGGTGGCTCTTTTCATACACTAAACCCACTCCCACACTTAAACCCCACTCCCCAAATACATTAAACCCAACCACCCGTGCAAACACAAATTTCTTTTTTTTAAGACCGCTTTTGTATATACTGAATATGACAAATTGAGACTATTTTCTGTTATTTCGGATTATTTTAATCTGAATTCATAATCCATTTTGACTTTTAGTGTAGCTGAGCTGCTATTAATACTGAAAATAGATTGAACCAGAACAGACAAGAACAGATAAATAAAAAGAAAAAGAAGTTCCGGCAAAAAACCGGAAATCGATTTTTACAGCTTAGTTTTAGAAGAGACCTGCGCCGATAAACAGTGATGAGAACAGGATGGCGATCATGTTCACCACTTTGATCAGGGCGTTAAGTGCAGGTCCGGATGTGTCCTTGAATGGGTCACCCACGGTGTCACCGACAACAGCTGCCTTGTGAGCCTCTGAACCCTTTCCACCGTGTTCTCCGTCTTCAATAAGCTTCTTTGCATTATCCCATGCTCCACCACCGTTGTCCATAGTGAGTGCAAGTAAGAGACCACAGACAATGATACCGATAAGGAGACCACCAAGAGCTGCCGGACCGAGTACAAGACCTACGATAAGTGGTGTGAATATCGCAAGGACACCAGGTATTGCCATTTCCTTAATTGCGGCTGCTGTGACGATGTCGACACACTTACCGTATTCTGGCTTTGCAGTTCCTTCCATTATTCCAGGAATTTCACGGAACTGACGGCGAACCTCATTGACGATCTTGAATGCTGCCTTTCCTACAGCCTGCATCGTTACAGCAGTGAAGACGAATGGAAGCAGTCCACCAATGAACAAACCTACAAGGACCAATGGATTGCTGAGACTGAGTGCATCACCTGTAAGATTTACCTTGCCAGTGTAGTCTGCGAAGAGTGCCAGTGCACCAAGTGCTGCTGAACCGATTGCATATCCCTTTGTGACTGCCTTTGTGGTGTTACCTACTGCATCGAGTGCATCAGTAATCTTACGTACATCAGATGGCATACCTGCCATTTCTGCAATTCCACCGGCATTGTCAGTGATAGGACCATATGAGTCAAGCGCTACGATCATACCGGTTGTTGAGAGCATTGCTGCTGCTGCAACTGCTATACCATAAAGACCGATTGCAGGACTTGCTGCTCCACCTACAATGAAGAAAGAAGCCAGAATACCTACAATGATGATGATAACAGGGAGTGCTGTACTCTCAAAGCCAATTGCAAGACCTGAAATTACGTTTGTACCTGCACCTGTTTCAGATGCTGCTGCAATTGTCTTTACAGGACGGAATGAAGTCGAAGTATAATATTCTGTGAAAACCACCATGAGGACCATGATAACTACACCCACAATGGATGCGTAATAGAAATTAATGTCCCCCATGAGGGAATTTGTAACGAAATAGAAAGCTACAAGACAAAGAATTGCAGAAACTGCTACTCCTTTATAGAGGGCTTTCATAATCTTTCCATCGCTTCCGACCTTCACGAAGAAGACGGAAATGATGGAAGCAAAGATTGCCACTGCACCAAGGATGAGTGGATAAAGAACTGCATTTGCGTATGTGTCAAGGACAAGTGATCCAAGAAGCATTGATGCAAGAACTGTTACTACATATGTTTCGAAAAGATCCGCACCCATACCGGCACAGTCACCTACATTATCACCGACGTTGTCAGCGATTACACCAGCGTTACGTGGATCATCTTCCGGGATACCTGCTTCAACCTTACCTACCAGGTCTGCTCCCACATCGGCTGCCTTGGTGAATATTCCACCGCCAACCCTTGCGAAGAGACTGATAAGACTTGCACCGAAACCGAAACCGACTACAAGATCAACATCCTGATAAAGTATGTAGAAACCACTTGTACCAAGAAGTGCAAGACCGACCACAGCAAGACCTGTTACAGCTCCACCACGGAATGCAACAGACATTGCCTTTTGAAGGCCCTTTGATGCTGCGCTTGCGGTCCTGACGTTTGCCCTGACAGACACGTTCATACCTACGTAACCTGCTGCTGCGGAACTTAATGCACCAACAAGGAATCCGGCAGCGATCTTGTCTCCATCCTCCAGGAGAACAAAGATAAGAATTGCAAGAATGATAGCAACAAATGCTATTGTTTTATACTGACGGTTCAAATATGCCATCGCACCTTCCTGGATAGCACCTGCTATTTCCTGCATTTTCTCTGAACCTGCGTCCTCTTTGAGAACACTGCGTGCAAAGAAAGCAGCAAATACCAAACTAATAATACCAGCAAGAGGGGCAAGATAAATTAATGCTTCCATATATTGAAACTCCTCTCAAAGTTTAATTTTATTTTGATTTTAATGTAAATTTACTTGTGAGTTTTATAATCGATACAATTATAATTATTATAAAGCAACAGGTCACTTAAAATATGACTTGCTACATAAATGTAACCACGACGGGGTATAATACTAAAGTATAATATATAAAGGTAGGCCGAAATTGCGCACACATATTATGAATATGTCGATAGGAATGACTACTTACATTCCTCCCCCTATCTGCATCAATTCAAAATCAATATCCTCAGGAACATCTACCCGGAAAACAAAAACATTATACCGGGATCTTCTGGCAGCAGATATCGCTGTTTTCTGTTCATTGCTCAGATTACCATCTATACTGGCAATGCAAAGTGATTTTTTTGAATCCTTTATCAGGAAGTCAAAATGATGACCATATGCATTCAGGAACTCAACAAGCTCGCTCAATTCTTCCCATTTGTCACACATGTGTGTGCTCTTTGTAGCAGAATTACTGACATACCAGTCCCTGCTCATATAAGGATAAGCAGCATATTGATCCCTAAGATCATCATATGCTTTGTGTATCTTTGAAACGTCACTGTTCAGATCGACCCATTTCCATCCCTGTCCGGAAAAATAACGTGACGCTACAATTGCTACTATCTTTTCCTTGTCCTTTAGATCAAGTTTCATTTTAACACCTGTTGCCTATATTGAGGTTCATGGCATTTAATCCTATAAGTAGCGTACCCGTGTGTATTATTATTCCGATACGCAACTTATTCAGGCAGGGAATCAAAACAGTGAATTGTTTCTATAGATGTCATGTTGATGCATTTGATCGGGTCAATATCCATAAGCTCTTCTTTAGTTAAATTTTCCGAATCAATCTCAATGTTGCCTTCAATTGATATTATCGAACCTGCAGAAACATATCTGTTTACTTCGCTGACCAATGACTGCTGAGTTGAGACTATTCTTGGGTCAGAAGAAAGTACAGGTTCAATTGCATCAATGTAGATATCCTTGTCTCCACTGTTATAAAGTGTCAGGTTGTAATTGTAAATGTAAATTGAATCGTTAGTACCTGAGCCACCGGACATAAGACCATCTACAAAGATCAGGCCTTCCATGGGAACAGGACCACATGAAAGAGAACTTACACTTAATCCTATCAGGACTCCCAGAAAAAGAAGTAGTGAACCATGCAGAAATCCTTTGTCTATCATTTTATCCTCTTGACTTATTCTTTAAAGGGTATATTGTCCTTTACTTATATCAATTTTTCAATCAGGAAAAAATTGAATTACTGGCAATGCGGACTTAAGAAGCAACGGGAGCATGTGTTCTCAAAATATGAAAAACTGGTTGGTATGGTACAAATTATGAGACGATGGTGGTAATTCTTGCTCCCTTTGCCACATACACATTGGCCCATATACTATATAAATTATGATGGGTCGAATATAAAAAATACAAAATAGAAGATAATAATACATGCAATAACTAACTCTGAGAACACAACACATATAAACATGAACTTAAATATATTCAGTTTATAAATATAATAATTATTTGCAGAGAATGATTGATTTCAAATTGTGAAATCAGACTCAGGAGAGAAAAATGGACTGCGAGAAATGTGGTTATATAAAAAATATTCCGGTATTTTCAAAATGTGCAGGTGTTCCGGGGAGAAGAAGGGTTGGAACTGCATATTACTGTAGTCATCCGGAAATGCAAAATCCGGTGCCGGTAATAGCTTCAATCGAAAACGTACTTGAAGATTGTCCTGTTGACAACATGCATCTTGGAGCAAAAAAAGAAATGCAGGAAACAGGGGTGACAGAATCCTGAACATTAACTTTTAAGAGGATTTCGAATAAAACCGAAAATTGAACTCCAGCTTATAGATCATGTACAAATAGTTAGTTGAAATATGGGGTTAATTGGAATATTCTGTTAATTAGTTTTAGTATGATAAAAAAGCCGGCTCTGTCGAAATCCTGTTGTTAAAATTTTAATGGAATTCGACCGGTTTTGTCAGGACAATATGATTTACCGTGAGTTATGAATTACTTGATTAATCCCGAAGGGTACGGCGAAGCCGGCGTTTTCCCACAAGAAGAAAAAAATCAGAAAATATCCTGTACTTTCTTTACAAGCCTTACACAAAATCACTAGTGCAAATCCAATAATCTCTGGAATATTCTTCTGTATAGCAGCATAGGAATGTGCCGCCTTCGGCGGATGGCTACTTCGTTTTTAGATTGCAGCTTGTTTTTGTGGAAATGCGGAATGTTTGTGTCACTCGTATAAACAGGATTTCTACAGAGCTAAAAAGCCGTTATTATTTAAAGAAATAGAATTGAGCTTGTTTCAACCGGGTATTTTCGTGCCCATCCTGACAAGGTTTATTACTTTTGAGTGTTAAAACCAATGTAAAACGATTCACTGTAAAATCACAGTCCCATGACAGAGGCATATCATGTTCAATGAACTAAAAGATACTATCAGGTCTTCGATATTACCGTTTGTTAAATGGATTCCTTTATCTCCAAACTCACTCACAATTATTGGTCTTCTGATAAGTGTATGGGCAGCAGTTGTTTTTGCCACAGGCAATTTAATCGGAGGAGGATTGCTAATCCTTTTCAGCGGTTTTTTTGACATGATAGACGGTGCTGTTGCACGTGCAAAGGACTCTATGACAGTGTTTGGAGCCGTACTGGATTCCACATGTGACAGATATGCCGATGCAATTGTATTCGTAGGCATCATTTACGGATCAGTTACCGGCACTATCGTGCAGAGCAACCTGTTCTCCGTGCCGCTGTGGTTCTGGGTTGTACTCGCCATCATTGGATCATATATGGTGAGTTATGTGCGTTCCAGGGCAGAAAGTGCAGGTGTAAGTTCCATGAACATCGGTATTGCCGAAAGACCGGAACGTATGCTTATCCTTGTGGCAGGTTCCCTTAGCGGATATCTTCTGGAATCTCTTGTTCTGATAGTCATACTTACTCATATTACGATGGTGCAGCGTTTACTTTATGCAAAAAAAGAGCTTTCATGATTTTCTTTTAGTGATCCCAAAGGGTCCGGCAAAGCCGGCGTTTTCCTATCAAAAAAAAATGCTCTGTGAATACTCTGCATTTCTTCTCATAACTTGTATCAAATTAGCTACATATATGCAATAATTATTAGAAATCTACTATATATGGCAGTAGGAATGTGCCACCTTCGGTGGATGGTTACATTGATTTTAGATTTCGGGTTGTTTTTGTGGAACCGGTCCATCCCAATGCAAAGATTATAATATAAGGCGTCATTATTAATTGCCTAGTTAACTGTTATATTATTATCAATATACATCATCAAATGAGGATTCCAAATGCAATATCAGGCAGATGTAACCATTGAACTCAAAAGCGGTATGCTTGACCCTGAAGGCACAACAATCAAAAGGGCACTTGAACACCTTGGATATGAAACCGAGAGTGTAAAAACAGCTAAGAAATACACAATCGATCTTACGGCTGAGAATATCCACGATGCCAGAGAGATAGTTGAGCAGATGTGCCAGAAGCTCATCGCAAACCCGATCATCCATAATTATGCTATATCCCTGAGGGAACTGCAATGAGTATAGGTATTGTACAGTTTGGTGGCAGCAATTGTGACCTTGACGTGTTGCATGTCCTTAAAGATGTAATCGGAGTTGACGCTGAACTCGTATGGTACAAGGAAGAAGACCTTTCCCGGTTTGAAGGAATAGTTGTCCCTGGCGGTTTCTCATACGGAGATTATCTAAGGGCCGGCGCCATTGCAGCACGTACTCCAATCATGGCTTCTATCAAGAAACTTGCAGATGCAGGCAAACCTGTCATCGGTATATGCAACGGATTTCAGGTACTTACCGAATCCGGCCTTCTTGACGGAGCTCTTACAACCAACGACTATCCAAAATTCAGATGTGAACCCACGCTTCTAAGAGTTGAGACAATTGATACTCCTTTTACTTCAAAGTTCAAAAAAGGTGAAGTTGTCAGCATTCCTATCGCTCATATGGAAGGTAATTTCTACGCAGATGAAGCAACTCTTTCAAAGCTCGAAAACAACGATCAGGTTGCATTCAGATACGTAAACAAAGAAGGCAAGGTTACAGATGAAGTAAATCCAAACGGCTCACAGGAGAATATTGCAGGTATTGTAAGTACAAAGAAGAACGTACTTGGTATGATGCCACACCCTGAAAGAGCCTCTGAGGAAATACTTGGTTCAAAGGACGGTCTCAGGATTTTCGAATCAATGGTGGAGTTCATTACCCAGCCATAATTTTTTGTTTTTTCCGCTATTCTTTTCCTTCATTTTTTATAGGTACTTGCAGCTCATCATGATTTTTTTCTGAATTCACAATTTAAATCTCATGCTAGCTGTATACCTTTCACTTAGATGATTATACACCACGAAGTATTTGGTTGGTTACATCCAGTAACTGTACAGTAAACACTAAATAACATAATTTTGTCAAAAACACTGATAATTATTAGATAATCATCCTGCCTATATATTTTTGTAATTTTTGTATATAGCCCCATATTTATTCGCAAAATAAATTATTTATTGGTATTATCTTCAATATATATTTTATTCCTCTTTTTTGACAACTATTATTTAATTTCTCACTAATTAAATAACTTTTATTTACTATTGTGAGTATTTGTTTTTTACTTCGAGCAAACTATATTGGTGGTACAATGAAAGTGGCAATAAAAATAGTAATCATATTGCTAGCGCTGACATTTTTAAACATAGGCATCATAAATGCAAATGGTAACGATTCTGTTACAAAATCTAATAGCATTCAAGATCTTAATGCATCAAATCAGCTGTCTGAAAGCGAATCAGATGCCTTTTTACATTTACAGAATGATGATGAAGGAACAAATCTCACAGTACAAGATGAGTCTCTTCAAATAAACTCCATGAACTCTTCTTCTTTTGTTAATTCAGCAAACTTGTCTGTGTCTGAATTAAATCCTGACTTTATCGAGTATATGGAACGTCAGCAAAGTAATGTGAAAAGCATGGCAGTGGATGATGAAAGATTAAACGGTGTAATACCCTGTCCAGTCGATTTTTCGTATCTCAACCCCATTAATTTTACTTACAGTGTTGCCTCTTATACTTCTTCATATGATCTCAGGGAACAGGGCAAGGTTACTTCGGTGAAAAATCAGGGTTCATGTGGCTCATGCTGGAGCTTTGCAACATATGGTTCACTTGAATCCACCCTTATGCCTGAAGAGAATTTTGACCTTTCGGAGCAGAACCTGAAAAACCTGCATGGTTTTAACAAAGATGGCTGCAACGGTGGAACTCATCTAATGTCAACTGCCTACCTTGCAAGATGGGATGGTCCTGTGCTGGAAGCCGATGATCCTTACAACCCGGATAACAGTTCTTCTCCCTCTCTGGACCCTGTTAAGCATATTAATAAAGTACTATTCCTCCCATTGAGGCAATCTTCACTTGACAACGATGCGATTAAGATTGCCCTTCAACAATATGGTGCAGTGTATGTTGACATGGCAATGTTTGATGAAGCCTACAATTCTTCTTTCTATTCGTACTACTATGAAGGGTCTTCCATTTATGATGGCCATGCAGTGACTATTGTTGGATGGGACGATAATTATGATCGTAATAACTTCTCCACCCCTGCCCCGGGAAACGGAGCTTTCATAGTTAAGAACAGTTGGGGTGATTACTGGGGAGATGACGGATATTTCTACGTATCTTACTATGATACCATGTTTGGAAGAAGAACGGGGTGTGCTGTTTTTATTGCTGAAGATGCCACCAGGCTTGATAACATATATCAGTATGATCCTCTTGGGTATACTACTTTCAGTTTGGGTTATGGGTCCGGCACAGCATGGGGGTCAAACGTATTCACGGCCAACTCCAACGAAACACTGGAAGCTGTGTCATTCTATGCTCTTCAGTCACAAACCAGCTATGAAGTTTACATATATGCGGACCCTGATTCAAATCCATATGGAGATCTTAAAACATCTATGACCGGCTCGGTTGTTTATCCTGGTTATTATACTGTAAATCTGAATCAGAATCTTACCCTAAGTGAAGGACAGAAATTTTCCGTTGTAATCAAATTCAACACTCCTGACTATTATTACCCTTTAGCAGTGGAATCGCCTTATGGGTCGTATTCCGATGCTGCAACAGCAAATGCTAAAGAAAGTTATTTTTCACAGGATGGTTCAAACTGGGTTGATCTCACAGATGTGTATTCCAACGCCAATCTGTGCATAAAAGCATTTACTACAGATATGAACAAAGCCCCTTCTGCCACAATTTTGTCATTGTCACCAAATCCTGCTGATGAAGAGGACATGGTTTTCTTCGAAGGAACTGGTAATGACACCGACGGTGAAGTGACAGGATACAACTGGGAATCTAACATTGACGGTCATCTGAGCAGTTCGGCAAATTTCAGCACCTCCAATCTTTCGGCAGGTTATCATAAAATAAGCTTTAAGGTTCTTGATAATGACGGAACATGGTCTGATGAAGTTACGACATTCTTAATGATAAATAGGATACATCCTGTGAATATTACTTTGCAGTCACACATAGGTGGCGTAATAAGAGACACCGTTGTTGCCGGCGATTATGCCTATGCAGGACAGGGACAGAATCTGATCATACTTGATGTCAGTAATACTAGCCAGCCTGTAGAGATGGGAAAGTTGCTCACTCCCTCAAAAGTACTTGATATTGAAATAGCCGGAAACTACGCTTATGTGGCTAATGGAGAAAGCGGTCTTATAATAGTTGATGTCGGCAATCCTGATAAACCCGAAATCGCTGGAATTTATAGCTCAGGAACATCAGCAGAAATTGTTGCTGTCTTTGGCAATTATTCTTACGTGTTTCATCCCTCACATGGAATTAGTATAGTGAACATAAGCAATCCTGCCATACCGACACTTGAAGGAAGTTATTCCACTAGTGGTTCTTTGTGTGATGTTGAAATTGCAGGTAATCATCTCTATGTTGCTGATGAAGACAACGGTCTTTTAATACTAAACGTCAGCAGCCCTGCTGCACCTGTACTTGAAGGTAGCTATTCCACCAGTGCTTTACTTGATGTTGAAATTGCAGGCAACTATGTTTATATGGCCGATATGTCTGACTGTATTTCAATAGTAAACATAAGCAATCCTGCCTTACCAGTCCTTGAAAATGTTTATAATGATGGTAATTGCTGGCCTGAAAAGCTTGTTGTTTCAGGTAATTATGCCTATGTGAGTGATTGGTTGACCGGTCTTCTGATATTAGACATAAGTGACCCTGCTGCACCAGCAATTGCCGGTACATACCAAACTGATGGTTCGGCAATTGATGTTGAAGTCTCTGGAAATAGTGCTTACATTAGTGATCGTAGTAATGGCCTTATAATCATCAATATAACGAATAAGACCTCACCAGGTTTTTCTGGAACTTATCCTGCCAACCCTTATATGATTGGTATTGATTTCTGGAATAATCATACGTATGTGGTTGATTTGTTTAATGGGCTTGCAATTTATGATCTTAGCAATCCGACTTTACCGCTCCTCGCAGGTGAACATGAAACAGGTTATCTGACTGCGGATGTTGATGTATCTGATAATTGTGCTTATGTGACTGATGTATTCAATGGTCTCATGATTTTTGATATCAGCGATTCGGAATCACCGGAGACTACGGGGAATTGCTACATTGATGGATTACCCAGGGATATTGTTGTCAGTGGCAGTTATGCTTATGTGATTGCTACGGATCATGATTTGAAAAGATTGATGATTATTGATGTAAGTGATCCTGCTTCACCCGCAGTTACGGGAACTTATGAAACTGAAAGTCAGCATATTCTTGACTGGTGGTTCGAGGATGTTGATGTTTCCGGCAACTATGCTTATCTGACTGATTATGAAAATGGTCTTTTTGTTCTTGACATAAGCGATCCTGCCTCACCGGTAATTGCAGGCAGTTTTGATACAGGAGACCTTGAAACGGAAGTTACCGTGTCTGGCAATTATGCCTATGTCGTTACCAATAAAAGTGACCTTTTGGTGGTGGATATAAGTAATCCTGCATCTTTAACCCTGACAGGCAGTTACCACATAGGTGAAGATATAGTAGATGCTAAAGCTTCTGGCAGGTTTGTTATTACAACTGATATCTTCGGTGTAATTTCAGTTATTGACGTAAGCAATCCTGCTTTACCAACACTTGCAGGTACATATGACACTATAGGCGATGAATATACTGATTATAGTATTGCTATGGCTGGAAATCAGATTTACCTGGCTGGTGGTGACAACGGCCTTGTAGCTTTAAAGACTGATCTGATTTTTAAATCGAACAATGCGCCAACAGCCACAATATCATCCATATCACCGGACCCAGCTGACAAAGGGGACTCGGTTTTCTTTGAAGGGAGCGGCAGTGACACCGACGGTGGAGTTGCAGGATACAACTGGATATCCAGTATTGATGGCTATCTGAGCAATTCAGCTAATTTCAGTACATCCGGTCTTTCAGCAGGCAAACATACTATCTATTTCAGAGTATTCGACGATGATGGTGAATGGTCCGAGAATATTATATATACATTAGAAATAGAAGGAAGCAGCTCTTCCGGCGTTTCTTCTTCGTCTTCCACCTCCTCCTCTTCAGGAGGTGGGGGTGGAGGTGGAGGTGCTACCACCGGTGAAGACTTCGAGAATATCAAATTCAAAGATGTGCAAGGGCTTTACGCAGCAAAAGACGAATTATTAGAATACATCTTTGATTCTCAAAAAAATCCGGTCACACATGTTGAATACTTTTCACTAAAGAACACGGGTAAGGTGCAGACTATTGTTGAAGTGCTCATAAACACATCATCTTTTGCAAAAAGTGATGCACCTGGAAATATCTACCAACAGATGAACATCTGGGTAGGTAAAGCCGGGTTCGTTAATCCTGAGAATGTTGAGAACCTGAGTATCGGTTTTAAGGTGGAAAAGTCATGGCTGGATGAAAATAACCTTGACGCAAGCACAGTGAATCTTTACAGGTATGAAAGTAATCTGTGGAATGTTCTCCCAACCACAGTAGTATCTGAAGATGAAACGTATGTTTACTTTGAGAGTCCGACTCCGGGCTTCTCTCCATTTGCAATATGTTCTGAAGCTGAACAGAAAGAAACTGATGAAGAAACAAAACTTAAATCAGTAGATGTTGCAAATGTACCTGAAGATGATACTGAATTAGAAACAGATGCTAAGGTTGATGAGCTGGAAGAAGTAGCAGCTAATAAAAATAAATCCACTGGCATTTTCGCAATAGGTGGAGGAATCGCAGTTCTGCTTGTAGGCGCCTTTGTAGTATACAGGAAACGGAGTTAGAATTCCGTTTTGCATTTTCTCCGCATCTGGATTTTGATTTATTCAGATTTAGATGTATCCGGCCTGAATTGCTGCTTTCAGGCTTTTTTAAATTCATTAACAATATTCTCCGCGGTTTTCCAGGAATGTCTCACAAAATCAGGAAATTCCCCGTGCTCATCGTACCAGTCAACAAGGAATTTCTTTGTTTTAGGATCTGAAGGATAGCCACTTCCAAAGTCCACGTCATTTTCAGTTTTTAAATCCTCTATAAGCTGATCCCTGCAAACCTTGGCAACAATGGATGCAGCAGATACGATTGGATAACTTGCATCTGCTTTGTGTCTGGAAACAATTGTCAGTTTATCAGCTTTTTCAGGATTGTTTTTCCTGTATTCTTCTAAAAGCCTGATGCCAAATCGTTCCTCGTTCACATCAGCAGCATCGGCATAAGCTGTTTCAGGATGAAGTTGTTCAAGCACTTTTGAGAATGCAACCACCATAATATCGTTCATGCTCATGAGAGTCCTGAGTTCGTCTATCTGCTGTGCAGATATTTCCAGTACAAAGACCTTTTCAGAATACTTCTCTATCTGGCCTGCCAGCTGGACTCTTTTTTTGGGGCTGATCTTTTTTGAATCAGCAACACCAAGATTTTTTAATGTACTTTCCTTTGCATCTTCAAGCATAACCCCGCCGATACACATTGGTCCTATTACCGGCCCTTTCCCAGCTTCGTCTAATCCGGCTATTTTCATGAAATAATCCTCTGCTAAGAGTACAAAGGATTCTGATTCTAAAAAAGTATTTGCCAGGATGCATTAATTCCTGGCATTTTTCTCCTTTAAGTTTGCTGCTTCAGATGAAAAGCGTGAATATTGCGTATCCAATAGCTATCATGATGGTGGCATGTTTAAGGCCGGACATTACACTGCCTTCTCCCATTGCTCCTGCCATAAGCCCTGAACTTAGTCCCTGAATGATGGATGCATGCTTGAAAAGGCGTGTGTATGCTTCAAGATCAAAGCTTCCAAGGAACCCTCCGGTCTGGGAACCTGATGCTGCCATCTGTTGTCCTGCCTCTGCCATCTCTGAAAGGAATGTTGTGGAAATGACAAATATCACACCAACAAACACAAAGAACGAAATGTAGATGATAACAATGTAGATCATCATACTCATGCCACGTTCCCTTTTCATACCCTGCTCGGATGCTGCATCCCTGGCAGCTACCAACAGAACCTCGCCGATATCTCCGCTTGACTCGTTGGCTTTGGTGACAAGTGAAAGCGATCTTGTGACAACCTGAGTTCTCAGGCGGTTTGCAAATCTTATCAGTCCATCGTTGATCTCAAGTCCCCAGAAAATATCATGCCAGATCTTCCTGATCTCCTTGCTCAGGGTGTCAGTGTCAGATTTAGCCATAAGCCTGATGGAATCCCTGAGTGTCATTCCTGTCTCATTGGTACTGGCAAGTTTCTTCATGAAATCCGGGAAGCTGTTCTCAAGCTTTCTTTTCCTTCTGGCCTTTATCTCATGGAATATGGAAAGCGGAATAATAATGATGAATATTGCAAGTACTACCTTGTCATCGATAAAATCCACCAAAAGGACCGGATCGCGTATCCTGTTCATATTCAGCAGCATAGGCAGAAGGATTACGAACAGAGCCAGTGGGATCGTGACGACAAGTGTAGTAAGCGGTTCCTTAAGCATTGGCTTAAGCGGGTTCAATGCGATTCCCTTCAAAGCAAGGGATTTCTTGGATTTTATGAACCCTTCAAAATAACCTCTGTTGCGGACCTTTTCTTCGGTTTCATCAACAGGTTCACCGTCCTCGTCATAAACAGGTTTAAGATATGCCGGCACATCAGGTGTTCCATGGTCCAGTATTTCCGTTGTGGGAAGAAGTTTTGGTTCTCCCAGTTCTGTTGGTGTGATAATACTGATCATCACAACAAACATTATGGAACCAATAGGTAACACTGCGTAGATAATGGCATATACCATGGTAGTGGTCCCGGACCCCATCACAGCCATCATGACACCCATGATGATTATGAACAGAGGACCAGCTACAAAAGCCGTGACATATGATTCTGCCAGCAGTCCAAGGGTTTCAAGGAAACCTTTCTGATCGACCTCTGCCTTGACAAGATACTGCTCCGACTTGTCACGGAAATAATTTGGGATATTTCCGCCACTGTCGATAACAGTAAGAAGATTATAAATAAGATCCTGGAACCTGTCAGAAGGAGTTGTTTCTGAAGCACTTGAAAGTGCGGTCCTCAGGTCGTGTCCGAAATAATCCATATCCCTTACAATGGAATCTATTTCTCTGGATACTTCTCCGTATGTGTCCTCTGATCTTGCAAGCGCTCTGAATACATCGATGATATTCATTCCGCCTTTACTGAGAGCGTACATGAATGTAACAGCATAAGGAAGCTGCATATCGATCTTTGCTTTCCTCTCACTTGCCTGGAATCCCGGGAAAAGCATGAATAAAGCGTAGACAAGTCCTCCCATTCCAACTATGAAAATACCCGTAATTAAAAGTCCGACAAAAATCTCTTTAAAGGACAGCAGCCATGCAAACCTCGGACTGAATGTAATATTTGTAATCTGTTCCGGTAGTCCTACAAGGACAATCACGGTGTATGTGAGGAATAATCCTATAAGAGCACCTGCAATTCCTGCAACAAGTGAATAGAAAATGGCATTTGAGATGTACATCTCATGGGATATGGGTATACGCGCCTGGTTAAGTTGCATTTGAAGGTTTTCGTAGCTTTCCTTCCTGGCTTTGATCTTATCGCCAATAAGCACATAAGGTATCTTTTTCAGTATTTCTACGTAAATTACAGCCTTCTTTACATAATGATCAAGGTCAACATTCTTCCCTTGTTTTTTGGATTTCTTCTTTTTCCCTTTCTTTTCATCACTTACAGGTTCCTGATAGGTCTGGTTTTCAGCAGATACACTCTCTTCTTCGATATCTTCAACAATATCTTCCGGGATAGTCTCTGTCAGTATCTCAGAACTTTCATTGGCCTCAGTCACAATATCACACCCACTTCTCACACCAGCGTTATACCAATTGCAGTTTCTTCAGGACCTTTTCCGGTGTTGACTGGTAGGCATTGATTATGTCAGAGATCTCCTGGAAATCGGTGATGCCGTTGTCTGCCATGTATTCAAGGATCTTCTGCCTATAGTACAATTCCTGATCGACCTTACCCTGTGCCCAACCACGTCTCATCTTGATATCAAAAAGCGCTTTTGACTCGCCTGTACGGATGAACATATCCGATTCGGAATCCCAGACGAAGATATCGTTTGTCCTTATGTTTCTTGTATTAGGATCGATATCAACAATCTCAACCAGCTTGATGTTCCTTCTTACACGTTTGCCCTTGGTGTATGTCTGGGACTGGATGCTCATTATGTCCAGTGCCTGTATCATAGTACGTGGAACACTGATAGGCGGATTCTCAAGTCTGTGAATAGCAGATGCAACAGAGTCAGCATGCATTGTCGAGAATGTAGTGTGTCCTGTTGACATTGCCTGGAAAAGTGTGAGTGCTTCCTTACCTCTTACCTCACCAACAAGCAGGTACTCAGGTCTCTGCCTGAGGGCTGCTTTCAGCAGGTCGTACATGTCAACAGCACCTCTTTCATCTGCGGTAAATGAATCCCTCGTAATACTCGGGATCCAATTAGGATGAGGAAGCTTCAGTTCCCTTGTATCTTCAAGTGTGATGACCTTGGCTTTTTCAGGAATGAAAAGTGAAACAGCGTTAAGTGAAGAAGTCTTACCGGATGCAGTACCTCCTGCGTAGATCAAACTTTTGTTGTTCTCAATACAAAGCCAGAGATATGCCATAGATTCCGAAGAGAATGTTCCCCATTTGACAAGATCAACTGGTGTGATAGGAGTATCACTGAACTTACGGATTGTGAAGGTACTACCGTGTGCGGTTACACTTGTACCCAGTGTCATCTGAATTCTTGAACCATCCGGCATGGTTGCATCCACCATAGGCTCTGCAACAGAGATATGTTTTCCACTTCTTTGAGCCATCTGGATAATGAAAGAGTTGAGTTCATCCTCTTCATAGACGACATTAGTAGCGATATTCTGGTGTGCCCTATGGTAGAGGAAAATAGGTACATTATGGCCATTACCTGACACATCTTCAATAGAGTCATCCATCATCAGGGCGTCGATCTTCCCGAACCTGACAAAGTCTCTTTTAATATAGTATGAAATCTTTTCCAGCATTGCCGGTGTGATTTCTATAGTATAATCTTTAATGATAGACCTGATCTTAGAGTCAAGTACGGCTTCCTTATCATCGTTTTCCTCGTCGATCTCTTCAACCAGAAGCACGTCTCTTAATCTATCTTTAATTTCGAGAAGGAAAGTATGTTCAAAATCGGTAAGCTCAGGTTCTACGATGTAGTAAAGGTGAGTATTGCGGTCTTCGTTGTATAAGATAACTATGAATGCATATGGCTCATTTGCCCAGTAGCGTTCAACTTCTTCGTATCCTTCTACGCCCCTGAACTCTGCAATAGGTCCATGAATCTCCGAATCATATGGCTCGATCTCAAGTTCTGTTTGTTTAAAAAGGTTTTTGATCTTGTCAACGAATCCCGGTTTCTCTTCTTTTTCCTCTGCTTCTGAATCTGCCTGCTCTTCCGGAAGCTCTTCTACCGTTTCCAGAGTATCTGCAGCAATTAGTTCTTCTTCCTCAGTGATGCTTTCTGTTTTTTCGGCGTCGGAATCAGCATCGATTTCTTCCTTTTCTATTGTCTCTTCTCCGACAACAGGTTCGGAAGTTTCGTTTTCAACACCAGTAATCGGTGGCTTAGGAGGACCGAAGTTAGGTGATTTTGGAAGTAAAATGCCAAAATTATTGTCATTTTCTTCTTCCTCCTGATCGTCATTATCAGCGTCTTCTTCATCGGTGATTGTCCCGGTGGAACTAAGCAGTTGAGCAAAATCTTTCTCAAACTTTTCTCTGTCTTGTTCTATCTCCGACATTTCCTTCCTGATATCCGTGTTCAGGATTTCATCGTCAGTTTCCTGATCACTGGAAACTTCTTCAGGATTATCGTTTTTATTGTAAGTGGAAGATTCTTCCTCAGAAACATTTGATTGGTCATAGGCCATTGTTTCACCGTTGGATGAGTAACTGGATATTATAATTGGATATTATAATTGGATATTATAATGCATTATAATTTATTTCATGATGTGCAGGATGCAGGAAGCACGATAGATTATATTATATACTTCTTATAATTATACTATACTGGTAATTAAAGGTATTGTAAGGATGTCAGCTTTTTATCTTACAGTGCTATGCAAATCTCTGTATTATAGTTAAACACCTTTGGATTATAACTTATGAGTTTTAAAATCACACTCTATTGACAGTAATACTAATATCATAAGTATCAAACAATCGGTTCTTAACTATAATTGCAGAACTTAACAAAATTATTGCATTCAATTCCCTGTCTTTTTGTAGATACTTACCTAAGTTGAGTATGTTCATCTGTATATACTACATGTACATAAAAATTTGTATAAAAATCAAAGTATATTCATTATTTTAACATGCATGTCCAAATCTATCAACTTTTATGAGTTCTAATGTACATGCAGTTGGTTCCGGGTTCGGATTTAGAAATGATATCGTAATGCTTACGACTATGCTATGGAAAGAGATAGTATTTGGTGGACATCTCTTCGCTATAGGCTCAGTTTCTGTTGTAATGGCTTGCTCCATTGTGTTTATGATTCCTGTTAGCTGGGATATTCTTTTTGTGACATATCTTCTGTTCTACGCAATTTATCTTTATGACTATACACAGGGTGCATCTTCTGACGAAACTACAAACAGCAGTCGTGCAAAGTATCTCTTATGTAAGAACAAGAGCAAGTGTACAGTTATTATCACATCTCTGGTCCTTTTCACCATAATGATGACCTTCACATCAGTCATTATAACTGCAATAGGAATGTCAATCCTGATTCTTGGTCTTCTCTATGGCAGCCACTTTAAGAAACTCACAAAAAAGATACCGGCATTTAAGAACGTCTTTGTTTCTATAGTCTGGGCATTTATGGCAATTTTCGCATTTATCTATTATTCAGTGCCAGTCACCTATGGTGCAATTATGCTTGCACTCTTTGTCTTCATCCGCATGATGAACATACAGATCCTCTTTGATGTAAGAGATATGGAAGGCGACCGTAAAGAGGGACTTCTGACAGTTCCTGCAATTCTCGGAGACAAAAAATATCCGTTCATTCTCAGACTTATCAACATCGTATCAATCATTTTCATGCTTGGATGCGTTGTAATAGGTCTGTTGCCAGCTTTCACACTTGCAATCATTCCAATGTTCTATTACGCTGTAAGTTACATCAACAGGGTTGTAAAGTCCAGAAAAGAATATACATCCTATATCTTTGCAGCATTTGAACCTATTATGTGGTCAGTATTCATATTTGCAGGAAAGTACGTTACAATGCTCAGTGTTTTCTGAGCATTTTATCAATCACTTATCAAAGAATTTATCATATTTCAGGCATAGGGTTCTCTCCCTCTACAGAAAAGCGAACCAGAACTCTCCAAACTAACTACATGTCTCCCTGAAGTCTACATTCAGCTGCATTTAAACACAAATATTAAATGTAAAGGTGGATATGTTCTGCTAGATTAGCTAGAACAAAAACAGGGAAGGAACGAGGAAAACCCTATGCCTATTATAACCTTACCATATGATGACCTTGAACAATTAACCGGAACAGACAAGGATACAATTATTGAGCGCGTGCCGATGATAGGTGCAGATATCGAGCGCATTGAAGATGAATCAATAGATATCGAATTCTTCCCTGACCGCCCGGACCTTTACAGTGTAGAGGGCGTTGCGCGTGCATTACGTGGTTTTCTGGATATTGAACCTGGTTTCTGTGAATATGAGGTCAAACCTTATACAGTTGAGATCACAAAAGACGAGAACATCGATTCAGTTCGTCCGGTTTTTGGCTGTGCGATAGTTCGTGGTGTAAATTTCAGTTCAAGTGCCATCAAAACACTGATGGACCTTCAGGAATCACTTCACTGGGGACTTGGACGTGACCGTAAGAAAGTATCAATAGGTGTACACGACCTCTCAAAGGTGCAGCCTCCGTTCAGATACATTGCAGCTGACCCGGATTATAGTTTTGTTCCTCTTGATTTCACAGAACCAATGACCATGAGGGAAATACTTGAGAAGCATCCGAAAGGAACACGCTTTGCGCATATCCTTGATGATTTTGACATGTATCCACTTATTCTTGATGCAAACGACAATGTACTCTCATTCCCACCAATCATTAATGGTACACTTACAATGGTTACTGAGGAGACAACCGACCTTCTGGTGGATGTCACAGGACTCAGCAATGAAGTATACACAGCCCTGAACATAGTCACAACAGCTCTTGCAGAACGTGGTGGAGAGATCGAGTATGTTAAGGTTGTCAATGCAGACGGAACCGAAGACATTCCTCTTGACCTGAGTCCAAGGGTAAAGGTGCTTGAAAGAGCAGAGATCGATAGTCTTATTGGTATGGAACTTCCGGCAGATGAGATAATTAACCAGCTTGGAAGGATGGGCTTTGGTGCAAAGGAACTTGATGACGGACGCATCGAAGTTCAGATCCCACGATACCGTGCAGATATTCTTGATAACTCCGATATCATTGAAGATATCGCAGTTGGATACGGCTTTGACAAGATTCCTGCAGTATTCCCGATGAATGCAACAGTCGGCAAATCTCACATGCTTTCAGACATAAGCGCTGATATGCGTGAGATTATGACCGGACTTGGTTATCTTCAGGTTATGCCGTTCACACTTACAAGCGAAAGGGTTCACTTTGAGTGGATGTGCAGGAAAAAGACCGATGATGTAACTTATGTGCTGCACCCGATAAGCGAAGACCAGACAATGGTCAGGACAACTATCCTTCCAAACCTTATCGAGATTCTTTCCATGAACCAGCACAGGGAGCTTCCACAAAAGATATTTGAAGCCGGTGACGTTGTTATCAACGGAAAGAACGGCCTGCACCTTGCAGCAGTTTCCATAAGTCCACAGGCAAACTTCACAGAAGTCAGGGAACTTGTGGATGCGCTTATGCGTGAAAGACTCGTGGAGTATGAGGTAGTAGAATCAGAAGACCCTGCATTAATGGAAGGCAGAAGGGCTGACATTCTTGTAAATGGCAAAAAAATAGGTGTCATGGGAGAACTGTTCCCACAGGTCATAGTTAACTTCGGCCTTGGTCAGCCTGTTGTGGGATTTGAAATCGATCTTCTGGATTGATCTTCAAACTCAATTTTCTTTTTTAAATTGTATTCTTATTTCGGCTCAGTAGAAAAACTGTTATTGTAATCTATTGCATGTCATAAGTAACTTCATCGATCCCGAAGGGCACGGCGAAGCCGGCGTTTTCCTACAAGACTGAACAAAATAACACCCATAACATCCAGGAAAACTTTATTTGAAAAATTTCTTACCGATTTTTTAGTATAGACCTACTATTATTTTGAATAATATTCTGTACAGAAGTATAGGGATGTGCCGCCTTCAGCGGATGGTTACTGTTTTTAGTTTACAAATTGTTTTTTGTAGCTAATATCAACAGGATTTCTACAAAGCCCTTATTTTTAATTCCCAGTTGAAAAGCGGAAAGTATTCAAAACTTTCCATTTCCACATGGAACACAGACTTTTCTGTTAATATCAGTTATATCTCTTACAGTTACGTCTATGCCATAAACAGATGACATTATCTGACTGTTCACAACCGATGGAACCGATCCGCAGGCAAGCAGCTTGCCATCTGTTAGAGCAACAGCATTACTGCCTATCAGGAAAGCATGGTCTGGCATGTGAGTGTTCATAACAATTGACATTCCTGATGCTGCAAGTTTCTGTACGGTTTCAAGGACCAACACCTGGTTTCCAAAATCAAGATGTGCAGTCGGTTCATCCAGTAAAAGAAGTGCAGGCTCCTGTGCAAGAGCACGGGCTATAAGTACCATCTGTCGCTGTCCTCCACTGAGACTGTTAAGTGTCCTGTCAGCGAGATGCTCAACACCAACCGTTTCAAGAGATTTTCTTGCAACTTCCATATCTTCTTCTTCGGGTGAACCAAAAAGTGAAAGATGGGGTGTTCGTCCCATAACCACAAAGTCAAGTACATCGAATGGGAAAACAGTCTCGTTCTGTTGTGGTACATAGCCAACTTTTTTTGCAATAGACCCTGAAGTCATTGTTTGAGTATCTTCGCCCTGTATGCGAACTGAACCGGCAGCAGGTTTGAAAATACCCGCAATACACTTGATCAGTGTGGATTTCCCTACTCCATTGGGTCCGAGTACACACATTACTTCCCCGCTCTTCATTGAAAATGATACATCCTCAAAGACGGGTCCTTTGCCATACGAATACGCCAGTGAATCTACTTCTAATATTAATTCTAATTCCATCCCATGCGCCCCCTTTTCAGAAGATATGCGAATAACGGTGCACCAAGCAGGGAAGTTATTATTCCCAGCGGTATTTCAGTTGCAGTTACAGTTCTTGCAAGGTCATCCACCAGAAGCATGAAGGATGCACCGATCATCATGCTCATCGGCAAAAGTCTGTTGTAATTAGGACCTACTATCATCCTTGCAATATGTGGCACGACCAGTCCCACCCATCCGATAACACCACTGATACTAACGGCAGCCGATGTGACAAGAGTAGCGCAGACAATAATTATCAGGCGAATCTGGTCAACATTAACTCCAAGGGAACGAGCTTCTTCATCTCCCAGTGAAAGGATATTGATACGCCATCTCAGGAGGAAAAGTACCAGTGTTCCTAAGAGCATTGGTACTATAATCCAGAGCAGGTCATTATATCTGATCGAAGAGAGACTTCCCATAAGCCAGAATACAATTTCCGGCAGGTCATCATAAGGGTCAGCCACATATTTTGCAAGTGAGATAAGGGCTGTGAATATCGAACCTACAATTATTCCTGAGAGTATGAATACAAGAGTTCCTGTTCCCTTGCTGACCTTGCCCATACTGATCGCACCAAACATTGCTATCAGCCCGCAGGCAAATGACAGCAGTTGTATTGCAAGCTGGCTGTCCCATATCAAAATTCCGACACATGCACCGAAACCTGCACCTGCACCCACACCAAGAATGTAAGGTGAAACCAGAGGGTTTCGGAAAACACCCTGGAATGATACTCCTGCAAGCGAAAGTGATGAGCCGACAAGCAAGGCTGCCAGTATTCTTGGTAATCTAACACTGAAAAGCACAGTATGCTGTGTGGACATCGGACTTGCGGTTCCTGTGATAAAGGAAATTACTGTAATCACGATATCGGCAACAACATCTGATACCGGCATCTGGTATCTGCCAACAAAGAGTGAAGCAACTAACAGCAATATTGGGAGTAAATAAATAGTAATGGTGGCACATCGCCTGTAATCAGGCATGAGTGCACCCCGTAACCTCCCTTGGCCAGGTTCCCGAAGATGGCCTGTGGAATGACCTGTTAGGCTTTGCTTCGCTGTAATATATACCGTAGAAACGCCTGTAGAATGTGTTTGCCTCCTGCTCAATGTCTATTCCCAGTTTTCCGGGATGTAGCTTGTCAGCAATGTAAAGGAGGCCGAGTATCCAGCGAGGGCTTCCGAAATCCCAGGAGGGTGGAAGTGCATAGATTCTCAAATCTTTTACTGCGTCTGCTTTAATTCCGTAATGCTTGCATAAACCGTAGAACTCGTAAAGCGGGCGGGAAAGAAAACCGGATATGAATATCGTTTTTGGGTTATTGTCATTGATAAACCCGGGATCGATGTTAAAACCTGGCTTACCTTCTTTCTGAAGTAATTTGTTGATGCTCTGTCCTCCGGCAAAATTAACAAGATTATTTTCCATTCTTCCGGGATTCAGTGCAAAGAGCGGTGAACCCATACAGTAGTATGCGCTTCCACCATCATTTTCCTCAGCTATTTTTTCAATCAGCTCCAGACGCTTACCGATAAATGTTATAAGTTCTTCACCTTTCTCCTGCACACCTGCCTTGTCAGCGATCAATCTGATATATTCCAGATACGAGGTCGGATTCTGTATCATATGGTGGATATCCATGAGTGCTTCTGAACTGGAAATCTCTTTCCAGACCTCAAGCATCCTTTCTTCTTCGGGAATTCCCAGACATGTAAGAACAGCATGGACCATTCCAAAAGCACGGCTTATCCTGTATCCACCCATAAATCCGGATTCACTAAAACTCTCAATGGCACCTGTACCTGTGACCGGAATGTCGTGTCCGCACTTGCAGGTGTAATTAGCCCATGGTTTCATGAGTCTGGAACCCATGGGTCCGTAGAACTCTCTTTCTGTAACTATTTCCCCGCATTCAGGACAATAAGTATCCATTAATCCTGTACCGGGGGAGTTGAACAGGTACACATGTTCAAGATGGTCATGAAGACTGTTGCACAGTCTTTCAGATGCACCTATAGAAGGTTCAAGTGTTATCGGTGCATCTCCGAATGGAATGAATCTCATAAGTTGCAAAGGAATGGAAGTCGATATGTCTGCAAGGGTCCTGGCAACCTGAATTACGTCATCTTCCTTTCCTTTTAAGTAGACTGCTGAAACCTCAACGTGGACTCCCATCCTGTGTAGTTTTTCGATATTACGAAATACTGGTTTTGAGGACAGGACTCCACAATTCCTGTAAGCGTCATCAGAATGCCCCTTTATGCCTACATTCATGAAATTGACAAAACCTGAAAGCTCCTCAATAGTTTTTTCCGTAAAGTAGCAGTTTGAGGAACAACCAACAAGGAGACCTTTTTCTTTTGCTTTAAGTGCCAGTTCACGGAACATATAGAAATTCGCAGCAGGTTCGTTAAGTGTGGAAACTATTCCTTTACAACCAAGTTTCAGTGCAGTTTCAATGACCTGATCAGGACTCAATGTCGGCCATCCAAGTGACTTTCTTGAAGCCAGTAGTCTTGCAATACATCCCGGACACTTGAAGTTACAACCTGTGCTGAATACCTGAAGGAATTTTCCTGCAGGATAGTAATGGAGCATAGGAATTGTTTCTATTGAAACAGGAAATGCTCCGAGATATCCAATATCAGGGTCCTGGATTATTTTGCCACCGTCAAGCTGGTAGGTTTTGCATCTGCCGGTACTATGCTCGTTTATATCACAAGCCATTTCACATATCTTGCACTTCATTTTTTTGCCTCCGTTTCTCTTTACTTGTTCATTACCACCCAGAAACCAGCGTCATCATCCACAACCCTGAATATCAGTCCTGTGCTGACACAAGCATCTTTCATAGCCTGTTTGTTCTCCGGGCTGAGCCTTTTTTTAGAACCTTCCTGCCAGCCAGGATCACGTTCTTCCATTATTTTTGCTATCTGCTGGCGAAGCTCAGCAGTACCAAAACCACCACCAATCCAGGCTTCCCCTCCTGGAGCAAGCACTCTGGCAATCTCACTGAAAGCAACAGGAAGATTATCCCAGAAAAATACAGAGCCACGGCTTACAACGAGGTTTACAAAGTCATCATCGAATGGAAGTTTATGCACATCTGCAAGCACGGGTTTCAGCCTGTCAGAAACACCGTGTTTTGCGGCTTTTTCCGTTGACAGTTCATACATCTTTTCAGATATATCAACGGCATAAACTGTAAGATTGGTCTGTTCTGCAAGAGCGATACCCAATGATGCAAGTCCGCATCCAAGGTCAAGGCATATTCCTTCTTTTATACGACTCGAATCTGCAATATCAGAAGCTATAATGGGATATATGGGAGCAAATACATTCTCTGCGATATCCGGGAAGTTCCCGGATTTGTCGTCCTTACTCATGCTGAAGCCTCCGTTTCAGGATGCAACAGATTATCCAGTTCTTCAGCACTGAGATCATAATGGAAGAATTCTGAATAGAACTCAGTTGTCAATTCTTCAAGTTCAGTATCTGAAAACAGATCGGGATAGAGTACATTGGCAGTCCATGCAGCTCCTATCACACGGTGTACACCGTATGGCCTGTCTATCCAGCAGAACGGGTTTCCTGGTGATAGATATACACGTTTGTTCTGTACTGCATCGATGTTAGTCCACAGGGGATCTGAATAAACAGAATTATAGAATTCGGAATCTGTTGTAATTATAACTTCAGGATTCCATTCCGCAACCTGTTCGATTGACACTGGTGTCATTCCCATTCCCGGAGTAAGCTGGCAGTCTGCAACATTAATAGCGCCACATATAGTGATTACCTCTGAATGCAATGAACCGGAAGGATCTGTTTTGAGACCGGTAGAACCTTCTGCGTAATATACACGGACCTTTTCATCATCCGGTATATTGCCAACTTTATTTTCTATGTCATTGAGAACAGATGACCTGAAATTGATGAATGAGGCAGCCTGCTCTTCACAATCAAGCAGTTGGCCCAGATATTCAATAGTATCATCTCCATCTTCTATGGCAATAATGGAACCATTAATGGCAATCACAGGAATGCTTCCGAATTTCTCCTGTCTTTCAGTGACGTGTTCGCTGATCTGTCCTTTCTTGTTTACAGTGTACCCTTCCGTAACAACTTGAGGATTAAGACCAATGATAGTTTCATAGTTTGCTGTCTGGGCAGCACCCCATGAACCAACTACGGGAAGAGATGTATAACGCTTGTCCATAAGCATGTGGTCTACAGGTGTAAATGTGTTCCAGCCTGCAAGTTTTTCAGGTGCAAGCATGTAAACCAGTATGGAATAAGGGCCTGTTGAGGTTACAATGTTATCTATTTCGGAAGGCACTGTCAGATTCCTGCCCAGCATGTCGGTTATTTCTACTGTCTCCACAGTTTCTTCTTGCCGGAATACGGATTGTTGTGTCTGGTCAGTGCATCCACTGATTGCAGTTGCTAAAATAAGAATTATTAATAAGGAAATACCAGGATAGAGTTTCTTATCCATTTTTTCATCACCATTTGTTTTGTATTTCAAAGAAAGCACAGGTCGGAAAGTTTAGAGAAATACCTGTGCTGTCCTTTGTTTTCAGAATCCGGTTAAGGGTCCAGAAGTGATTCCAGTTCCTCATCTGTAAGATCGTAGTGCAGGAACTGCGAATAGAAATCACTTGTAGTCTGTTCCATGTCCATATCCTCAAAAAGGTCAGGGTACAATACTGTAGCTGTCCACACCGTTCCAATTATGAGGTGCGGACCCTGTGGCCTGTCTATCCAGCAGTACGGGTTCTGAGGTGCAAGGTAGACACGTTCATCCTTTACCGCATCAATATTCTCCCACAGAGGATCTGAATAAACAGAATTGTAGAACTTGGCATTTGATGTGAGTATCACTTCCGGGTTCCACTCCATTACCTGTTCAATGGAAACTGGTGTCATGCCGCTTCCGGGAGTGAGGGAGCAGTTTGCAACATTTATACCGCCACAGATGTCAATAACCTGTGAATGTTGTGAACCGGATGGCTCGGTTTTAAGACCAGTGGGTCCTTCTGCATAGTATACTCTTACCTTTTCATCATCTGAAATATCGGATACTTTGCTGTTTATTTCATCAAGAATCCCGGCTCTGTATTCTATGAAATCAGTTGCCTGTTCTTCGCAATCAAGCAGTTCTCCCACATATTCAATTGTAGGGTCGGATTCTTCTACAAAAATAATTGAATCATCAATTGCAACCACCGGAATATTCCCAAATGATTCCTGCCTGCGCACAATGGCATCGTCTATCTGGCCATCTGTTGTGAACCCTTCTATAACGATGTCAGGATGAATAGTGATTATCGTCTCGTAATTTCCTGTCTGTGTTCCAAACCACCCGCCAAGAACCGGCAAATTAAGATATTCGTCATTCATCAGGGTGTGATCAAAGGTGTTTACAAAATTCCAGCCTGCGACTTTTTCAGGCGCAAGCATGTAAACAAGGATTGTAGAAGGAGGAGATGTGGCGTAAACCGATGTGATCTCTTCGGGTACGGTCAGGTCCCTGCCTAGCATATCTGTGATTTCCATCGTAGTATTTGTAGTATCCTGTACCTGTTCTGCTCCTGTCTGTTCCATGCATCCGCATGCAGTCACAGCCAGCAGAACCACAAAAATAAGAAGAAATGTACCATTTTTTACATTCATGACAACACCTGTAAAACATTAAATGCTTTTACCGTTATGTTCTGAAAAACATAATGATATAAAAAGATATATGTTGAAAGGCACATGAATTAAATATTATATTTTCAACGTACAGGCAGGAAAGTCATCAAAAAATACAAAATAATCCGCATGATGCTGTTTATCTGTGAAAAAGCAATCATTAGAGACTCAAAATTCAACATTAGAAAATAATGAAATTGGAAATCACCGTAAACAAAAGGAACGGGCCTGCCGCGATTCGAACACGAGTCGATGGGTATCTTCGGACCAGTTGGTCACATCGAAGCCCATCAGGATATCCTGGCTACCCTACAGGCCCGCAAAGCAACTACTGATTGCTGCAGCACGTATTAAAGGTTTCTATTATGCAGGTCCCTTCATTAGTGGTTAAACAGGATTACCTGTTTTTTAGAAGAAGAAAGTATTGTGAATGAGGAAAACAGGAAGTTTTTAGAAATTAATAAGAGAGAGGCGAAGCCATTATAAAAATGGCTTCTTCAATGAAACAGAAACGTCTGTTTTCTTGATGTTACCTAATATTATAAGATAATATTTAAGTGTTGCGTTTTTAGATTACATGTGTAAAAATATTATTCAATAGAATTAAGCCGTAACGCCTGATTATCAGGCAGGCACATACAGACCTTAAACGCCTATTAGATACCTCATGCCATTGATTATAAGATTAAATCGATTACATTTGTTTAAAACTGGTAACATACTCTAATTTAACTGGCATAATATAATATAACATCAATTTTGTTAATTTATATTTTGTATTAATAAAATATGACCTTCGCAAACCACGGACAGCTTTCCTTTTAATCTTTGTCCGTAGTGGCTATAGATTATAAAATCCCTGCTATCATTCGTATTGCCATTAGCCATAACACAATTCCAAACATCTTTTTCAGCGTTTCCGCTTTAACCCTGCTGTGCATCAGGTAGGATCCAAGCTGTGCTCCTGCAAACGATGCCACAACTACAGATGCTACCATGTGAAAGTCTGGGTTCCATGTTGATACGTGTGCCACAAATGCCGACAGCGACGTAAAAAGTACTATAAACCCGGAACTAGCTGCAGCTCTTTTAATATCAAATCCGAGTATCAGCAACAGTGGGACAATAAAGGTTCCTCCCCCTATACCAAGCATACCGGAAAACGCTCCTACCAGAAACCCGGATACGATAACAAGTAAGTACTTTTTCTTCCCCTGAATCTGTTTTTTGCTATATATTCCCTGGATCCTGGAAAAGATCATCTCTTCTCCAACAAGAACCATCAACAAGGCAAACATCAGAAGCAGGAGTTCCACGGGTGCTAGTCTTGTAAAATATGCACCTATCTGGGCTCCGGTCATTGAAGCCACTATGAATGGTATTGATATATTGAACTCTACCATCTTTTTTCTGATATATGTGATAGCAGCAGAACCGGAAGTGACAGTATTCAACAGCAGTGCGATTGTAACTGAAAAAAGAAAATCCCCGCTTATCCAGTAAAAGAAAGGTACGTAAAATATGGCTCCTCCAAGCCCTATCATCGAAAAGAGAGCGGAAGCACAAAAAATAATAATGGCAAGAACTATGTTTTCCATTTATGAACAATCCGTTAGACAAGAAATCCCTATTTCACTTTAACATACTTTTCCTTAAACCGGATAATCTCCTCTTTTCCACCTACAACCGCAACAATGTCCCCTTTCATGATTGTTGTGGATGGAAGTATGTCAGTTATGATTTCTCCTTCTCTCTCAATTCCTATGATGGTACAACCCGTACTGCTTCTTAGATTAATGCCAGCAACCGTTTTGTTTATGAGGTCCGCATCGTTGATTACCGTATGTTTTTCTATGTCCACACCTTCATAGAGCATAATATCCTCATCCATCTTCTTGCATGCAACGTCAAGACACCTGGAAGTCATTTTAGCAAGCATCTGGCCTGCAACAATAGGTAATGCTGCTACATAGTCCGCGCCGGCCTTATAGATTTTGTCTATGGATTTGTATGAATTTGATCTTGCAATTATGGTTGAAGAGGGGTTAAGTCCGCGGGAAATGAGTGTTGCAAACATTACTTCTGTATCGTCATTCAGAGTAACTATTATAGTGGATGCCCGGGGAACACCTGCCTGTATCAATATTTCCTCCTCAGTCGCATTCCCTATAACATAATCATAGTCAGCACTCTCAAACGTATGATCCTGCGAATCTACTACAACGAATTGGATATTTGCATAACTTAGCGTTTCCACAACCCTTTTGCCGACATCCCCACAACCGAGGATCACAATATGATCCTGATGTCCTGTATTCTCCATATAAGTCACTCCGTAGATTGTGTCAGTTTCTTAAGCTTTGAAAGCTGTTCAGTGGAACCAATGGCAAGGAGTACTGAATTATCTTTTATGACATCATGAGCTTTAATGATAAATGTCAGGCTCCCACCTTTCCACATTCCAACTACATTTGCACCGGTCTTTTCCCTTATTGCAGCATTTTTCATGGTTTTACCGATTAAGGGACTTTTGGGATAGATCGGTAACTCTACTATGCTTACTCCTTCAAAGAACTCCGTTGCACCTGTCAGCCTGTTAACAAAAGGATCTGCTGCTTTTCTTCCAATGAATCTTCCGAAAAGTTCTTTTGGTGAAACAACACTCGTTGCTCCTGCATATTTAAGATATTTTTTGTTAGTCCTGTCCTCAACTATAGCAATGATATTCACATCACTTATATTGCGTGCTGTCAGTACGATATTTGCATTCATCTCATCGTTTCTGTTTGCAATCAGAAAACGTGCTTCTTTTATGTTAGCATTTTTAAGTGTTTCTTCCTCACTTACCAGACCAAATATTGCATGAATATTCCTTTTAAGTAGATCCATTACAAGTTCTGCTTCTCCTTCAACAAGAATATATGGGATATCATTTTCCTTTAATTCCTCGATAAGTGTCTCAATGAGCCTGTTGTATCCGCAGATAATTATGTGATCTGTGAGTTTTTTTGAAGCCTTTGAAGGAATGCTGGACTGGATCTTTTTCTCCATCCAGGGAATTATTACAAGAGTGAAAAGTATTCCAAACACCAGTGGTATTCCTGTCAGCTGGACAAAAACAGCATACATTTTCCCTATCGGAGAAGTCATTGTGATGTCTCCGTATCCTTCTGTTGTAAGGGTGGTCACTACCCAGTAAATGGAATCGTAGATATTGACATGAGCTGTCTGGCCTTCATAGATCATTATCTCCAGAAAAAGTAATATGTAGACAACTATTATGGCAACTGCTCCAAGGACTGATTTGAGAAGCGTTTTATGCCAAAGGTGCCTTCTTTTCATGTTACTTCCTCTGCATGTATATTTTTAAGCTCCGTTTTTTCATCAGCTTCAGAATCCATGAACCAGATACGGTCCTATCACCATGAAAATGAACGAGAACAGTATCACCATTGCAAATGTGGCTGATATCAATGATGACACATGTTCCGCCTTTTCTTCATTTCCTGTAATCCTGTAAATGAATGCATTCATGTAATCTCTGAAAACGTGTCCACCGTCAAGAGGAACAGCTGGAAGGCAGTTGAACAAACCAACATAGAAGTTGAGCCATCCTACCCACAGGAGTGTATTTGCAAGCCAGAATATTCCAATTCCAAAAGGCTCTGCCCATCCTATAGGCACGTAGAACTGGGAAAGTGTTTCACTAAATCCGGGGAAACCTTCTCCGGCAAACCCGCTTATCGGCAGTACAAGAATAATATACCATCCTGCAAGTCCTCCTAGCATGCCGGGAATACTCTGGAGTAGTTCAAGGTAATCAGTTGCCGGGTATTCTCCTACTGAAAATCCGAGTGATGTTACTACACTTCCTTCTGAAGTTGTAGTTACTCCCAGAAAGCCCCTGCCTTCGTAGTCAGGATGTTCTGCAAGAGTGACCGTGTATTCAGTTGTTTCACCAGCGTCATTTTCAACTACAACCTGAATGTCCTGCTCTGGTGTGCTGTCACTGAGAATTTCGCTGAAATCACTATAAGTGTAAATCGGATTTCCATCAATATAGATAATATGGGTTCCTGTTTCCATTCCTGCTGCTTCGGCAGGGTTACCTTCTACTATGCTCTGGATAAGGATGCCTTCGGGGTCAATGTCCGTATTGACAATTTCAAGTTCATAACTTGACACCACACGATCTGTGGCTGCATAGGCAGTAACACTTGTGCCAGTTTCAAGTCCGTCCAGGTAATCAAGCATCTCATTTACATTGGAGATTTTCGTATCATCCAGTTGCGTTATTATCATATCTTCCCGGATACCGGACTGATATGCAACACTGTCCTCGGATACTTCGACTACCATTGTATCCCCAAGTGGTGACAGTGAACCAAGTACAGGTCCAAAGAGTAGTGCAAAAGCCAGAAAAGCAACCACAAAGTTTGCCATAACGCCTGCAGCAAGTATTCTTGCTCTCTGGGTTCGGGTTGCTATTTTTTCATCTGTTTTGATAACTTTCCTTTCTTCTTCCCTTTTGTCTATTACAATTCCAAGCCGCCTGTCGCCGTAAGGGTCATTCTCATCATCAAGTTCTTCTTCCTGTTTCCCAAAAAGCTCTTCTTCATCGGGTTCTGCAAAACCACCAATAGGAACAACTGCAAGAAGGATACCCATGGATTTCACTCTGATATTTTCCACACGGCAAAGTATTGCATGTGAGAATTCATGTACTACCAGTGTTACAAGCAATGCAATAGCACCCCATGTAAGAGGAATGAACTCATTGATGCCGGGTATGAGGAATATATTTCTTGCTTCGTTAAATTTACTTGGCTCTGGCATAGTGTTGGTTTCATATGATGCAATCATTGCAATATCCGAAAGGATAACAACAAGCAGCATTGCAATCATTCCTATGAACATAAGCCTGATGCCGATATCGGCATAGACTCTCCATGCTTTTTTAGGGATGGCAAGTTTGTCCAGTAGTTTCAGTCCCTTTGTTGTCCTTATCATAAGGACCGGGCCATAGGCGCTTATGTTGTATTTTTCAAGTATTCCTTTTCTGTTAAGTATTATGATTGCGATCCAGTAAAGCAAAAGAATTGCCAGTGCGATGTGTATTCCGTCCAAAAAAACTCTCCGGCATTTGATATTTCGGTTGATATTCAGTTGTTTCGTATAATAAAGTGTTTCTCAAATCAGCTATGTGGTATACATCTGTGTTATAGAATGATAAAAATGATATATAATGATTGGTAGAACATTGTGTCAATAGCTGTCTTCCTGTTTATATATAGACAATAAATATAAAAGTATGTAGGTTAAATTTATATAGTTCTTCCTTCAAATGTATTATTGTGACATCTGTCAGCTTTCAGGGTCCTGTTTTAAGGGGCCTTGCGGTTGACAACACTATGGACGATCATCAGTCTTCCGGATATTTCTGAGTAACATGGCACCATTCATTGCATGCAAAGCACACAACCCATGGCTAGTGACTTTCTGCATGTTCAGGAATGGAGTTACTTAAGATAAGGGAAAGAGGAGTGGTTATCAGTTTTCACTTGCATAAAAGGATAAGTATAAAAACGATAAACGTAATATAGCAATTACAGAAATCCAAAACGTTGATAAACGTTGATGAATGGTTATAGTAAAATTCGAGCAACAACCAAAAACCAGAACACTATACCGTAATGTTACTAAATCCGTGAGGGGATGAAAGTGCAGTCAATAGTTCAGGAAGCCTTAAAACACACAGAGAAAGAGAAAGCGTACCGCCAGTCAATTGCAGTTAACGAAGACCAGTTCGATATTCTTGGACAGCCAAGGATTATGATCGTTGGTTGCGGCGGTGCAGGTAATAACACTATCAACAGACTTTATAACATGGGTATTGAGGGTGCTGAGACAGTAGCTATCAACACTGACAAGCAACACCTTGACCTCATTCGTGCAGACAAGAAGATTCTCGTGGGCAAAACTCTTACCCGCGGCCTTGGTGCAGGAGGTTACCCGGAGATCGGTGCAAAAGCAGCAGAACTTGCCCGCGGCACTCTTGAAGAGATATTCAAGAATGCAGATCTTGTTTTTATCACAGCAGGTATGGGAGGAGGAACCGGTACTGGTGTCGCTCCTGTAGTAGCTGAAGTTGCAAAAGAGCAGGGAGCAATTGTCGTAGGTATGGTCTCGAGTCCTTTCAGAGTTGAGAGGGCAAGGGCAGTCAAGGCAGAGGAAGGACTTGAAGATTTCCGCCGCGCTGCAGACACTGTTATCGTACTTGACAACAACAGACTTCTTGAGTACGTACCAAACCTCCCTATCGATCAGGCATTCTCAGTAATGGACCAGATCATTTCTGAGACGGTAAAGGGAATCACAGAGACAATCACACAGCCTTCACTTATCAACATCGACTATGCAGACATAAGAGCTATCATGAGCTGCGGCGGCGTTGCAGTAATGCTTGTTGGTGAGAGCAAGAATCAGGATAAGAGCGATGACGTAGTTCGCGCAGCACTCAACCACCCACTTCTTGATGTGGATTACAGGGGCGCAACAGGCAGTCTTGTACACATCACAGGTGGACCTGACCTGAGTCTTAAGGAAGCTGAGGAAATCGCTGCTTCACTCACATACGAGCTTTCATCCAGTGCAAATGTTATCTGGGGCGCACGTATTAGTCCTGAGTATGAGGGTAAGGTGCGTGTAATGGCAATCATGACCGGTGTACAGTCGGCACAGATCCTTGGACAGCCACAGAGCAGCATGTCATATGAAAGTGCAGCTGTCCCTGCCAGAGAAGAGGCACCACGTACATACAGACGCGCAGGCACATCAGTGAACAAGGTAAGCCGACCTGTTGTTGAGCCAATGCAGTCAAAGAGCAGTGGCGGATCAATCATCGATATAATTCACTGATCTGTTTAGTTAATAGCAGTCCGGCATTACAGCCGGATCTGCCAATTCTGTATATTTTATATTTTTGGCAGATATTCTTTTTTACTTTCACTACTATCTCCATTCATGAAAATACTGGTAGCTACGGGCAGACTTGCTGAACAGACTGTAAGGAATGCGGTTGGTGACCGTGCCGACATAATAGTGGCTGACACTCAGATAGCTGCATTCATTACCCCCCTTAAACTGCTTGCTGCGATCAGAGAACAAGTTCCGGTTTTCGATTATAATCTGATATTTATCCCCGGCCTTGTTTCCGGCAATTTTGAAAAAGCAGAACAGGAATTAGGATGTAAAATAAGACTTGGTCCGAAACATGCCTATGACCTGTTTTTTGTTCTTCCATTCACAGAAACAATGGAGTTCTCAACAGAAGTTCCTGCCTGCGAACTTCTTGCAAACGTAAGACGTGCTATGGCTATTGAAAAGATTGAAGAACTTGAGAATGCTTCCAATTCTCCTCTGGAATTGCATGGAATGAAGATCGGTGGCAATTCCCGCATGAAAGTGCTTGCAGAGGTGGTTGATGCCACCGGACTTGACCCTGAAGCACTGGAACTTCGAATCCGTAGTTTTGAAATGAAGGGGGCTGATATGATCGACCTTGGTGCATCCCTGCACGCAACTCCCGATAATGTTAAACGAGCTATTGCTATTGCACGAAAGGCCACCGACATTCCTGTGAGTATTGACACTCTTGATCCGGTACTTATCAGAGAAGCCCTAAGTTGCAATATTGACATGGTGCTCAGTCTTGATAGCAGCAACATTGCAGAGATTGCATCTGAAATTGCCGCACGGGAAATCCCGGCAGTTGTGATACCTGATCAGGGCGGAGGTTTTGAAAGCCTCATGAACAATATGGAACTTGCCAAAAGTGCAGGTGTTAAGAAATTAATTGCTGATCCGGTTCTTGATCCCATAGGTCATGGAATTGCCGGTTCCATTGTAAGATACATGGAATTCCACGAAAAAAATCCTGAAATCCCTGTTTTTTATGGAATAGGCAACGTCACCGAACTCATAGATGTTGATTCTACAGGTGTTAACGCTACACTTTGTGGAATCGGTGCAGATGTAGGAGCAAGTATCCTTTTCACTCCTGAATACAGTAACAAAACCCAGGGTTCCATAAGTGAGCTCAAAAGAGCATCCCAGATGATGGTGCTGGCAAAAGAACGTGAAAGTTCTCCTAAGGACCTGGGAATTGACCTGATAGAGATCAAAGAGAAAAGAAGACGTACGGACTCTACATTGCCGGAAACCTTTGTCAGCGCAGAAAAAAACAGGATGTGGACTGTTGATCCAAAAGGCAGCATCAGGATAAGCATAATTCCTGACCGTTTTGGGATGAAAGACGGGAGCATACTTGCAGAACATGACAGTGTTTCTATTGTCGGAAAGACTGCCAGGGAAATCATGGATACTATTCTTAAAATGGAACTGGTATCAAGGATGGAACATGCTGCTTATCTGGGACAGGAACTCAAAAAAGCGGAACTCGCCCTGAAGCTGGGGAGAAGTTATGCTCAGGATGACGAATTTTAGGGCAAGTAGAAATTCTTCGATGATAATATATAAATTTTGTAAACTGATTTATCGTAAGTCATGAATAACTGTTATGATCCCGAAGGGTCCGGCGGAGCCGGCGTTTTCCAACAAAAAGAAACAAAATAATCTCCAAATCCCTATACCTTCTTCTCAGGATTTCTATAGAAGTTTTTGTATAAATGTAATAGTCATTATAATGAGCTTCTGTGCAGAAGCATAGAAATGTGCCGCCTTTGGCGGATGCTTACTTTGTATTTAGATTACAAAGTTGTTTTTATGGAAATGAAAAAGAGCAATTTTGTGTCACTCATATAATCATGATTTCCACAAAGCCGAGTTTTAAACAATTTACATAGAGTTCATGTACAATTAGAGTTCAGGAAGCATTTGCCTCCTGAATCATTTCAAGCGATTGTTCTGCACTCTGCCTGATAGCAGGATGCTCGTCTTCATCAGCTGCAATCTCGGTAAGCAGTTTAATTGCTGCCGAATCTCCGATTTGTCCCAGTGAAACTGCTGCCACGTTTCTGATATCCGGTGAATCTTCTTTATTTTCAAGTGCCTGCATCAAAGGTTCCGTAGCATCTTTGTTTGTCATGGTTCCAAGCCCTTCTGCGGAGGAAATTCTCACATTGATATATTCATTCTTATCCTGCATCAGTTGAATAAGTACAGGCACAGCTCTGATGTCATTGGTATGAGCCAGTGCACGTGATATATCACTACGTGTATACTTGTTTGTTTCATTTACCTGAGCATTTATCAGATACTCTGTAGAATTTGCATCAGACATGGAGGAAAGATACTTCGCTGCAACAGACCTAACCTCCGAATTATCATCACTCAATGCCAGTGCCAGAGCATCTGATGCATTTTCTCCGGCTATATCTCCCAAAGCGATTGCTGCTTGTTTTCTCACAGGCCAATCTTTGTCGTTCAGTAAAAGATAAACAAGTGGTTCGATTGCTATTGATAGGTTTTGCTTTTCTTCTTCTGTTCCTCTAAATGATGATACGATGCTTGACCTGACTTCCATGTTTTCGATGTCAAGTTCTTCCAGAAGTATTTTTATAGCCGTTCCTTCGTTAATGTTCATTAATGCCCATGGAACTCTTTTTCTTACATCCTTTCTTTCATTTTCATTTTCCAGTATATGAACAAGAGGTTCGATAGCATTTTTATTTCCTGATTTTCCAAGGGCTCCGATAGCAACTCTTCGTACCATATCTTCTTCAGTCCTATCTTGCGCAATGCTAAGGAATATATCATAAACATCCGCTCCCTCAATAGAACGGAGTGCCTGTATTGAATTTATTCTGACCGTAGCATCCCGATGATCAAGATTCTCTATAAGCATCTCTTCTACCGGTACTCCTAATTTCTGTAGAGCTACAGCTGAATTTTTAACTGTGAATTCATGCTCATCATCCAAGTGATTGGTTAAAGGCTCAATTGCTCTTTTATCTCCAATCTCTCCAAGGGACCAGGCAGATTCCGGTTGTATCTGCCATGGTCCTTTTTCCAGGCACTCAATTAGCAATTCAACTGCCCTTTCATCTCCAATCTGCCCAAGTGATTTTGCTGAATGCTCTCGCATATATTCCGGCTGACTCTCATTTGCCAGTATATTCATGAGTGGTTCAACTGCTTTTTTGTCACCCAGATCTCCCAGAGCAATAGCTGCACCTGCCCTAAGAGGATCTTCATCAAGCATTCCGATTAGCATATTCGTATGTTTTTTGCTTCCGACCTTACCAAGGTTTACAGTAGCATATTCCCTCATTTGGGCGGATTCTCCTGTGTCTTCCATTATTTTCAGAAATGGCTTTACAGCTCTGCTATCTCCTGATTCCCCCAGTTTACGCGCAGCACGGCCTCTTTTATCTTCACTTTGAGATTTATCTTCAAGAATCTCAATCCACTGGCTTACATTGTCATTTCTATTAATGTGGACAAATGACTTAAAAAAATCTGCAATCGATGAAAAATCAAATCCCATCTCTACAATATTTGATGTGTAAACAATTCCGGAATTATTCAGCCCTATATTATCAAGTGCCTGCTGAGCACTTTCCCTTACAGGAATGAATTCCCTCTCATCTTCTGCAACTTTGATCAGAACTTCAATGGCTTCTGTGTCGTTGACTTTTCCAAGAGCATCAGCAGCGGCTGATCTTATATAGGGCGAATTATCAGTGTTTTCAAGTATCCAGATTAAAAGTTCGGTAGTATTGCTGTTTCTAAAATTACCAAGACCTGATACAGCTGAAATCTGGACATTTATATATTCATTTTCATCTTCAGCTATTTGAATGAGTGTGAGTATGGCTTTTTCGTCGTTTATCTGGTCTAATGCCTGCACCATTGTATTCCGCGTTGACTGATCAGTTTCGTTTTCCAGAGCGCTGATCAGTGCTTCAGTTGCATTTTTATCGGGATAAGTTCTAAGTTGGGAGGCAGCAGCAGAACGAACAACAGTAGATTCATCATTTAATGCTAGTATATATGCATCTGTTGAATTGCTTCCACTTATTCTTCCAAGTGTAATTGCTGCATTCCGTCTGACTCTCCACTTTTCATCATTCAATAGCAGATATTCTATTGGTTTAATTGCTCTCTCTGATGAAATTCTCTCTAAGGAAGCCATAACATTGATCCTTACTTCTGCGTCCGTATCATTCAGGTTATCAAGGAGTGGATTGATTGCTGCATTTTCATCAATTCTTCTCAAAGCGGATGGGATATTTATCCTCACTGCCCTCGGTTCCTCTGTATCATTCAGTATTCTTATAAGTGGTTTTATGGTACTGTTGTCTTTTGCATGTTCAAGGGCATTGACTGCAGCGGCTCTTACTTCTGGTTCTTCTGCTCTGTTTTCTACAATTTCAAGAAGTTTACTTGTCGCATTTTTTGTTTTCATCTCTCCAAGTAGAATAGCTGCATTTTTCCTGGCATCTGTATTCCTGCTATTAAGATTATCAATGAGAATATCGGTAATTGACACATTCATTGTTTCAAGTGCTTGTGAAGCTTTGTAAATTACTAAATACCTTTCATCTTCAAGCGAATTAATTAATGGCTCAACAGCTCTCTCATCTCCAATCTCTCCAAGTGAAGTTGCTGCTTCTGAGGCTAAAGATTCTTCACTGTCTTTTAATGTGTAAATCAAAAGCTCAGTTGCTCTTTCATCTCCTATCTCTCCTAGAGAAATAATAGCATACATACGAAAAGTTACTGAAATATTGGTATCATCAACAATTTTCATAAGAGGCTCAACGGCTTTAGGGTTACCAGTATATCCCAATGAAATAGCAGACGATATTGCTACACCCAGATCTTCATCATCCAGCATTCTGATAAGCAAATCTGTGTCTTTTTCGTTCCCAACTTTTCCAAGATTTTTAGCAGCAGTGCTACGCAATGATTCGGACTCCTCTGTATTTAGGAGAACAATTCCAAGTGGTTTTGCGGCTCTATTATTTCCTGTTTCACCTAGCTTGTAAGCTGCATCTTCTCTATTTCTGTCACTTACAGAGCTGTCTTCAAGAATGTCGATCCATTTTGTGATATTTTTATTCTCTTCAGTATAAAAAAGAGATTCAAAAGATTTTATGATAGATGAAAGAATGCTGGAATTTCCAGTTACCTGACTATTGCTTTTATCCAGATTATCCTGTTCGCTGGAAACACAGGTTCCCGATACAAAAATAAATGTGACAATTGCTATCGCCAGTATCAGTAAAGTCTTACCTGTAATTTTCATAGTTCAACCTCCGTCACAGAACTATTTCCAGGAATAATCATTTCCTTTTCAGCTATCTGGTCTTCCCAGACAGCAGTAACTTTCACAATATATGCCTCCCTAATTTTTCCTTTAACCACTGCCTGAGCAGGCATGTAACTCTCATCCGAATTCTCACCTGAGCTTAGTTCAATAACCCCGGCGTGTGAGTCTTTCCATGTACTGAAAGAACTCTTGGAATAAGCCGGAACATCAATATCATTAATTTCAGAAGCCAGAACTTCTTTTGTATCGGGATCAATTATACTGATTGTTGTTTCAACATCCTCAGCTCTCCCCAAACCGTTATTCAAAACATAAGCGTCAATATTATAGATATTCAAATCTCCGATAGATTCCAGATCATAATCCAATTCAACTGAAATTTCAGGAGGTAAAACATCTACAGTAAAAGATTCTTCATCAAGGATTACTTCATTGTTTACAATTCGAATGTGAACATTCTGATCCCCGGTGACTTTGTATCCCAGTAAAAGTGTTATTTCATTTACACCAGGTTGCAGCGTTATTTCATCTCTTGTTGAAACCATATCAGTATAAGCTCCATTTTCATAACCAAGTACAATATAGGTATCTACACTCTTTCCATTCTCATCGACAAAGGCATTTTCAGTTTCAAGTTTAACATTTATGGCTTTTGATTCGTTATTCCAGACGACTATCACTATCTGGTTCACACTGTCTCCCCGTAACGTATCTACTCCCAGAGACCGGGGTGCACTTATCTCGACAATTTTCACATCGACACTACTGTCATAGTGCCACCAGATTATGGCAGATACCAGGATAACTCCTGCTATAATCAACGGAAGTTCTTTTCTCATTTGTTCTCACCCCTTATCTCTTCGGTCAGTGAGATGCAATTGGTCAGGCCATATTTCTGTTTTGAGATTATGCCCTTCTTTTCGAGATTGGAAAGAATACGCGATGTTTTAGCTTTGGAAAAATCAAGTCTGTTCACAAGTTCATTCTGAAGTATCTGACCATTGTTATCCACAATTGTCCTGACAATTTTCTTCTCATCTCCTTCCAGAGCCATGAGAAGTATTTTTTTCAGGTCATAAGGTGTTGAAGATTGTTCCTCATCTGAGCATTCTGTTCCTTCAGCAAATTGCGGTATTTCGGAATCTGTTTTCAGATTATTATCTGGATGTGAATCTCGTTCATTTTTATGTACAAACGGATAGATGTCCAGAGAAACGAATATCTGGTACAATGCAAAACCTGAGAAAAAACCCGATATTAACAGCATGTATGCTTCACCAGTAGTATAGGAATAGGGAATCTCGATAATCCTGAATGATTCACCTTCGATTTGAATAACTACCGGTGCATCCTGTAACAGTGTGCTCACTGCAATTATTCCTGCCAGGATGAGGAATCCTGCTGATATTATTAGTTTTGTTCTTTCCCTTATCAAGTCACCATCTCACTGTTGACAATTATCACAAGGGATGAAACAAATGATATATTTTGACTGTAACAGGCAATTTAAACGTTTCATTAATTTGCAACCACCGGTAATGCATAGTGTTTTTATTGAAATGATCCTTTTTTGTTTTTTCCTGAAATAATCTGACACTATGAAGTAAGATTCATTAATTTCAAATTAGAAATAATTTATTCAAATTGTATGTTTTTTGGGACACACTCAGAATCAAATTTGTACTTATTTGTGATTAGAAGTGACCTGCATTCGCTCTATAGATTACATATATGTGAATATAGCGTTCTGTTGTACAAAATCTATATAGCTAGATTTTTATTCATCGTTTCTAATATTGTCAAGGGGTTGTCAATGAACACTACATCAGCAAAGAACAAAGAATTCACCTCCTCAGTAAAAAAGCTCCGAAAAGGTGTTTTTTCAAGTGCTGATAAAAGGTGTAATGCCGTAAAATCACTTGAGGCACTGGGAGACTATGACGCAATACCATACCTGCTGGAAGCTCTTGAAAAAGAATCAGATGAAAAAGTGAGAAATCGTATCATCCAGGCATTTGGTTTTTTTAAAGACCCGAATACAACAGAAACTTTGTTTGAACTGGTTTTTAATGAATCTGCGGATGATAAAGAGACAATTCTATGCTCCCTTGATTTGTGTATCTCCGATCAAAACCTGGGGTTCCTGATTGATTCACTTTCATCAGGAGACATTGATAGAAAGAAACTCTCAATTCAATATCTTGGAAAAATTAACACATCTGATTCAATTTTCACATTACTCAGGTGTATTAATGATAAGGACAGGGAAATAAGGGATTTGGCATCTTTAACCCTTAGTTCATTTGAGGATGAAGATGTAATTCATTGCGTTACTAAAATAATAGAAAATGCTGACAGATATTTTAAAATTCGCCTGCTCCAGTTAGTTGAAGAAATAAAAAGTCCGGTTTCAGTTCCTTTACTGGTTCATATATTAAAAACAAATGATGTAGAAGTAAGAAGCAGTGCTAAAAAAGCTCTTAGTACCTCTGCTAAAAAGGAATCTGCTGTTTTTCTCATAGATTCACTAAAAGATGAAAATTTCAATGTCAAGTGTGTTGCAATAAAGGAACTTCTGGCACTTGGCGCAGAGATTCCATTAAGTTCGCTGAGTGAACTTCTTGAAGATGAAAATGAGCATGTAAGGAGTCATGCAGTCAAGGCACTTATTGCTGTTTCAGATGAAGAAAGCTTATCCCTTCTTGAAGGAGTAAGTAATGAAGACCCTGATGAATGGGTACGAAAACTGGCACAGAATCATATCCTGAAGATCAGGAATCAAGATTTAAAAACAGATACCGATAAAGTTAACCGTGAAATTCATGAAGCTACACGTACTTTATCAGAAAGAAAGAAGGCAATATCATTTTGTCCATATTGCGGTAAGAATCTGGATATGGACATAGCCCCTCTTTTCTGTCCTTTCTGTGGCGAACAATTGGTCACAAGCATCTGATTACAATTAACTTTTAACCGTATTGCTGAAACAACATACAAATTATTAGACACCTTTATATAAATGTAGAATTATATTGGATGGTGTATGACAACCCCAAAATATAAGATTCTTATTGTCGATGATGAACCACTGAATGTGGAATTATTATCTGTGTATCTTGGGGATGAATACGATATTGTGACTTCCTATAATGGAAAAGATGCTCTTGGAAAAGTCAAAGATGAGTGTCCTGATCTGATTCTTCTCGATGTTATGATGCCTGAGATGGATGGTTACGATGTCTGCAGGGTGATACGTAATGAATTCAAACTGGATTTCATACCTATTATTATGGTGACGGCTCTGACAGATAAGGCAGATCATCAGCGTGGAATAGAGGCTGGAGCAGATGATTTTCTGAAGAAACCAGTGGGTAAGTTCGAACTTGAGAAGAAGATCGACTCTCTTCTGAGAATAAAAAAGCAACATGATAACCTGCTTACAGAGAAGAACAAGGCATATTATTATCTTGATTACGTAGGTATTCTGGTGGCTGTTCTGGGTCTTGACTTTAAGGTAACTACCATAAACAAGAAAGGATCAGATTTCCTGGGTTATTCTCCTGAGAAGATAGTAGGCAGTGGATGGGTAGAATCTTTTATACCCAATGATTCGGTAGGCGATATAAGAGCTCACTATGACGGACTTGTTTCAGGTGAAGTGAAACCATATGAATACAGTGAATTTCCTGTTATCATGAGCACAGGTGAAGAACGTCTGTTCAGATGGTATGATTCGCCGCTTAAAGATGATTTCGGCAACATTATTGGTATTTTAATATCCGGAGAAGATATCACAGAGATCAAAGATGCTGAAAAACAACTCAAAGAATATGCATACCAGCTTGAAAGGTCCAATGATCTCAAAGACCTGTTTACTGATGTCATGAGACATGATCTACTCAATCCGGCAGGTCTTATAAAATCATTTGTGGATTTACTCTCCGAAATTGAAACGGATGATAAGAAAAAGAGGCTTCTAAACAATGTGAATGATGCAACTGAAAAGCTTATATCCATGATAGAAGATGCTGCCCAGCTGGCTAAACTTGAATCGGTTGACGACATCAATTTTGTAAAAGTTGACCTGGATTCAATGATCACTGATACAGTCAATGGATTTACCCATCAGGCCATGGTAAAAAACATGAGCATCAATGTAAGAATGAATAAAGGGTGTTATGCATTTGCAAACCCTATGATCGAACGGGTTTTTGTGAATCTGCTCTCTAATTCTATTAAGTACAGTCCCAATGGCAGTACTATTACAATCGATGCCATGGATATTGGAGATAAATGGAAACTCAGCTTCATTGATCAGGGAGATGGCATACCGAACGATAGCAAAGCTTCTGTATTTGAACGATTCAAAAGGTTGCACAAGGAAAATATCCGTGGTACCGGCATAGGTCTTGCAATTGTCAAGAGAATCATGGACCTTCACATGGAGGTCATTGATGTGGATGACAATCCTGAAGGAAAAGGCAGTGTTTTCTGGCTGACCCTTAAGAAATATTCGTGATATAGAACCGAATCTATATCGAATTGCGGCTCTGCAGAATTTCTGCCATTAAAATATAAGAAGGTTTGTAAACCGATTTATCATACGTCATGAATAACTTAAGTAATCCCGAAGGGTCCGGCGAAGCCGGCGTTTTTCAACAATAAAAAGCAAAATAATCTACAAATAACCTGTACCTTCTTCTCAGGATTTCTGTAGAATTCTTTGTGTAACTACAACAATCCTTGTAATATTATTCTGTGCAGCAGCATAGGAATGTGCCGCCTTCGGCGGATGTTCACTTTGTTTTTAGTTTGCCGGTTGTTTAGTAGAAATAGAAATAAACAAAGGTTGTATCACTCATATCAGCGGGAAGTCTACAGAAACTGAATTGCATAATCAAAACTTGTTTTATCATTTTTATCAATCGGTATGCTTGTAGTGGATTGGCAATTTTTCTTTCTTACAAAATATTGTTTTACTTAAAGCTAATAATTAAAATTGAATAGAAACGTATAAATATTATTTTTTCAGTTATATTTTAGGGAATGTGAGCTGGTTGGGTACAAACATATTCTCATTAATTGATGCTTTGTGTTAATTAATGCCAACTGACCAGTAACCCGGTATTATTGACTAACCCCACTCCCACACTAAATTAACCCGTCTTACACCAGTCAATAATACCGTTCCCTTAGTTTTTAAAATTACAAACTTAAGTGGTGGGTTAAAAGGATAATAGGTTTGGACAAATCGAAGGTTCAGCTAAAAAGTAATCACAAATTTGATATCATATATTTTCCTATTAAAGGACAGTGAGTGATACTCTAGGTGGCTAGTTGAGCATATTAATTGCCCCGAGACGGTAAATATATATTCTCCAGTGCCTAATGTCACTCGATTAACAGGTTATGAGTGATAAACGTGATAAGTGTCAACGAAAAGGGATTAGCTATAATCGATGAAATGCTTGACTGGGAAGAGGAACTGAAAGTCGAGTCCACAGAACTTGAAAACGGCGCTACAGTCATTGACTGTGGTGTGAATGTAGAAGGTGGATATGATGCAGGTATGTATCTTTCCCGTCTCTGTCTTGCAGACCTTGCGGACATCAGCTACACCAAGTTTGACCTGGACGGTCTTCCGGTACCGGCTATTCAGGTAGCAACAGATCACCCAACCATCGCATGTATGGCATCCCAGTACGCAGGCTGGAGAATTGCAGTCGGTAAATACTTCGGTATGGGTTCAGGTCCTGCAAGGGCACTGGGTCTTAAACCAAAAGAACTGTACGAAGAAATTGGCTACAAGGATGACTCGGAATTCGCTGTTCTTGTAATGGAATCAAGTGAAATACCAAACGAAGAGGTTGTCGAATACATTGCAAAACACTGCAGTGTCGATCCTGAAAACGTCTACATCGCTGTTGCACCAACTGCTTCAATTGCAGGATGTGTACAGATCTCTGCACGTATTGTTGAGACAGGTATCCACAAGCTTGAGTCCATCGGATACGACATCAACACAATCAAGAGCGGTTTCGGTGTTGCACCAATAGCACCGGTTGTCGGCGACGACACAAAGTGTATGGGTTCAACCAATGACTGTATCATCTACTGTGGTGAGACATACTACACCGTTGACTACGGAGATGTTGAGAAACTGGAAGAGCTTGTCAAGAAGGCACCATCCACAACTTCAAGAGACTTCGGTAAGCCATTCTACACAACCTTCAAGGAAGCAGAATTTGACTTCTTCAAGGTTGACGCAGGAATGTTCGCACCAGCCAAGATCACAGTGAATGATGTTAAGAGCAAGAAATCTTTCACAAGCGGAAGAATCAACCCTGGTATTCTCCTGGAATCCTTCGGCATAAAAGAGATCTAAATTTAGTTTTAAGACTTAGTAGACTTAAATTTCTAACATACTCAAATAATACCGATACAACCTTAAAGGTTGTATTACTTTTTTCTTTTGGAGATATTAATGGAAATCATAAGTACTTCAAAAGGTATCGGTGGACAGCTTACAGAATTCAGAAAACTTGTTAGTGATTCTAAAAAGATCACTTTTATCGGAACCGTTGGTTTCTGCACACCATTTGCCGAGCTTATGGCATTTGTTTTACGAGGCAGCGATAAAGAGACTGTTTTCCTTCCTGATTTGCGTGCAGATGAAGCACGTTCAATGGTATTCTCATCCTATGGAATGCAGCTTGATGAAAAAGCAGACCCTTCAGCAGATACTGTTGTCCTTCTTGGTGGTCTTGCAATGCCAAAGATAGGTGTTGAACCTGAAAAGATGAAAGAGCTTGTTGATGAGCTGACCAAAGATGCCGATAGCAAACTGATAATAGGCGTCTGCTTCCAGTCAATGCTTATTAACTGCAACTGGAATGGAGTTATTGATTTTGATTTCATCATAGATGCTGATATGACAAATGAGGTCAAAAAACTGTAAATTCGTTTTGAAACTCATTTTTTCTCAAATTTCACGTAATCCTGGCGTCTACAACCACATGCCAGACGCCCGGTGAATATTTTTTTATCTGCCGGCAATCCATTATTTCAACCCGCCTTCCAGCTTTCAGAGCTGCATTTTCTATTCTTCCTATAGGTCTTGAAAATACCAGACTTTCAGGTGTTGTTTCATGATAATGAATGATACCACCTTCTGGTTTCAGGGCAGCAATACCTGAATCCAGATAATGATGTGTGGTATTCACATATCCCATTAGGACTCTGTCAGCCATTCTCCTGGGCGTTACTTCTGAACAGTCTCCATTGCGGGCTTCAACAATGTGCTCCACTTTGTTCAGGGATATATTCTCTTTCAGGTATCCGTAAGATTCAGGATTAATCTCAATTGCAATGATTTTTTCAGGTTTTGCGTGAACTGCCATTGGAATTGTAAAATATCCAATTCCGGCAAACATGTCAACAATTGTCTCATCATTTCCGATATTGCTCATGAGTTTCTTTTCATGAAGATTACCTTTGGAGAACATCACTTTTGTAACATCAAGCTTGAAGAGGCAGCCGTGTTCCTTGTTGATGGTTTCCGTGTTATTTCCAATAAGAATCTCTCTTTTTGGTAACCTGAACTGACCACTAATTCCTAGATCACTTACAACTGTATTGCACGTCGGATACATTCTAAGCAAAGCTTCAGCTATCTTTAATTTAAGGTGGTCCAAGGAAGGATCTATTGTAACAACTATGATCTCTCCGATAATATGCCAACCTGATGGCAGTTTTTCAAGTTCATCTGCGAAGATATCATCTCTGAGCATGTCTCCCATTGATTGCCATTTATTGTAAAACTCGGCGTTTTCCTGCAGGAAAGTTTCAAAACCTTCAATGTCCTCTGTAACAGGTATCTCTAGTAAACGCTGACCTTTGTCGATGACTTTAATCTTGCGCTGGGAATCAAGTCTGCCTGACTCTACCAGTTCGATTCTCACTTTTTCCGCATCCCTTATCGGTACCCGAATGCATTTTTTAGTTTTCATGGGAATTTATCAGATTATGCTTTTCAACAGTCATATCAATACGCACCAATACTTGTGAATAGTGGCTTTAAACACTGTTTATAACTCATTCGTTAAATAGCGAACATTTAAATACATTGTCGTTTTATTCATAAAGGCATGAACAATGGAGACAACACGGCTATTTTTTCCACTGATATTGGAGTTATTGCTCTTAATGGTTCTGTAAAGATAAAAATACTTGATTTTCTCAAAACCGGTTGTAAATCGTTCGACGAGATAGTACAGCACACGGGCAAAGCCAAGTCAACAATATCCGTGCATCTCAATGACCTGAAGACCCAGAATCTTCTTGAGGAAGCTATTGACTCCAATGACAAAAGAAAAAAAGTCTATTTCCTGAGGTGCCAGTATGTGGCATGTTCCCAGGAACCGGGAATGAAACACTACAATGAAATGCTTGATCTTATAGCATCTCCCGAAGTACACTCTTTTGGTTGCCTCAAGTGCCTGTTTCATGCAGTACAATATGGTTTCCGTGCCCACGGGGTAAATTGTGACCCAATTATGCGCAAGATAGGCAATGATATAGGCAACAGCCTATCGAAAAATATTGTTTCACAGGAACCCGCTAGCATTCTTCAGGAAATGTTAAGTTTCTGGGAGGAAAATAATATTGGAAGTTTCACTATTGTTGAAACTGATCCGATCAAACTTGCCGTACACAACTTTTTTGACTGCCGCTCCATCCCTATTAAGGAAAAAACATTATGTTCATTTGCCCAGGGTGTCCTTGAAGGCGTTTTCAGGGCAAAAATGGGAGAGGAATGCGTAATGCAAATGCTTGGCAAATGCGATGATACGTGCGATTCCTGTTTATTCCAGATGATAAAACTCTGATTTTCACTCCATACGATAAATTAATATAATATATTTGCGACCTCATTCACTTTTAACCAGTTTATCAATTGTGGCAACAAAATCCTCCTTATAATGAGTATTTTTCTGCATGTAGGCATTATTGAGCACATATTCTAAATAAGAATCTTAAATTAATTTTGATTATATTTAATGGCTACTCTTACAAAGGATAAACCAAGAATTAGGATCAGTATTGCATGTGCTGCATAGAAATATGCGTTTATATAAAATAATGAATTGGGGAAAAATGAGTTATAGGTAGAAGCTTCAATCAAACTAATTATTGAAAAAATAATTATAAAGATAGCTGCAAAAATTGAGATCATAAGAGGCAATTTCATATTATTTCTTTTTTCTTCTGGAACAGAAAGACAGAACATTGCAGAAGCTAGCGATAAGAAAATAATTATTAGGTAAATGATAGGGCGAGGGTCTAAAATATTCCATATATCAAAACTTGCAATAAAGGATTCACTATAAAGCACGGGCATCAGGGTATTGTCTCTGTAAAATGTAATTAAAAAAATTCCAATTAGAAGTGGAATTCCCCAGTACCATCTAGTTGAGTTCTCTTTTGTGTGCTTCATGAAGATTAGAAGTCCTATTGCAGGAAGGGCTAGTGAGAATAGATATAACAAAATAAATGCAAATAGGTCGGTCATGCCAACAGAAACTAAAGGATAACTGAGAAGTGTAGAAATGATATTTGTAATCCACATTGCAAAATATGTGAATGATATTAGTATAATAGATAGTTTCATTAGATTTATTGATTTAAGCACCATAAGTGTCACCAGTAACTTAGTTCTAAAGTTTAGAAATTAACTTAACTATTTAATATATGGTAAACATCTTCTGTTATATATATTACAGTTATTGGGTGAAGTCTATTAGTTTAAAAGGTATTATAATTGTAGATTTACATCAGATATACAAACACAGTAGAATATCTATTTTCATTTTGAATTTTTTGGCTCTATGGAATACCTACTGGAATCACTATCTATAGCTAAAATTCCGCAAAAATAATCGCTATTCAGACGAACATATATAATTTTTATAGACTCGCACAATCTCTTGAATTTTGAGGATTTCTACAAAGCCAATTTTTTAGTATTCAGATAATAGTTTCTAATTTGAAGTCTAGTTCACTCCTGATTTTTTTAATATGTCTATTTTGCTTATGTTCATTTTGCTTTTAAGATTGTAACTATTCAGCCTATCTCATTTCCACCAGGCTGCTTTCTCTATTTACGCTCAATTCTGCAATAAATAAACAAGTGGATTCCCATTGAATATTTCACTAATCGAGTCTATAACCGATAGAGATTTCTTGTTCACAGTAGAAACGTATCCTCTAATGCGGCAGAAATTTCTAGCCCCTTGTTCACTACGGAAAGTACCTGATATCTTCTGCTGTACCTTCGTCATTCTGATATCTCTTTCCGCCTGATTGTTATCAAACGAAACGTCCGGGTCGTACATAAACCGCAAGATATCCTCCTTAAACCTCATGAACCGATCCAGCAGGTTCTTTGCTGCAGTTTGCTTCTTACGTCCTCGTTTTTTAGACTGCACATCTGATTCCGGATCAGGAGGAATTTCGTTCATTCCATAACAGGTAATGTGATCATAATCCTCACTGAACTTTTTAATTAGTTCAGTATCTAAAAGACCATTATCTACCTGGTGTTTGATGCACACCAACAGATCACTCATTAGCTTTGGCCACTCTTGATCACTGTTTTCAGCAACTCCTGTTAACTCTCTTAACAGATGTGCATTACATAATGAATGCTGGCAATCATATTTGTAGTACGGTTTCCAGAAATCATGTGTTGCAACACCAGTATAACCTGGCAGGATACCCATGGAGTCCATTGCTTGCGACCCTCTTTTTTTATGTACAAAATAATATGTGAGGTTCTTAGTACCTGCTACATGAAGCCAATTACGGGATGCGTTTATTCTTAAACCTGTTTCATCCAGGTTGATAGCATGAGATTGCTTCAGGAGATATCTCACTCCGCTTTCAAATGCTTCAAGTTTATCATAGCAATTGCGTTCGATGTTCACTATTGTAGCAGGACTGATCCTGCATCCTAAAATATCAGAGAGAATTCCGATAAACCCCTTGATAACAGATAACTTTGTACTAAAATATAAATAATACATAAATAAATTAAGTATTATGGACGATTTAACTGATTTTGCTCTTAATGAAGAATACAAACGTCTTCAATCAGTTGGTGACAGACTTGCTGAAATTGAATCATTGATCGATTGGAAACCTTTTCGACCAATATTAGAATCAATGTATAAGAATAGAACAGCTTCCGGCGGCAGGCCTGAAGCTGATGTCATTGTGATGTTCAAAATGCTTGTTCTTCAACAATGGCATGGTTTATCTGATCCTGAACTTGAAAGACAATGTATTGACAGGATATCATTTAGAAAATTCCTGGGATTTCCTGAATATGTACCAGACAATACAACTGTCTGGTCATTCAGACAGAGAATTATTGATAATGGGAAAGAGAAGCAAATATGGAATGAGATGCAGAGACAGCTCAATGCTCTTGGTTTGGAAATCAAAAAAGGGACGATCCAAGATGCAACTTTCATTCACTCCAACCCTGGTCATGCTAAAGCTGATACACCCAGAGGGGAGGATGCTAAAACAACAAGAAGCAAAGATGGAACATGGGTGAAAAAAGGTGGTAAGTCTCACTTTGGGTATAAGTTCCATACAATAATTGATAAGGATTACGAACTGATAAGAAGATTTGAAACAACAACTGCAGCGGTACATGATTCACAGGTAGATCTATCTGAAGCAGGTGAAGTGGTGTACCGTGACAAAGGATACTTTGGAGCGGTTGCAAAGGGCTTTGCAGCAACAATGCAAAGAGCAGTAAGAGGACATCCGTTAGAGATAAACGATATTCTCAGAAATGAAAGGATAAGTGTTCAGAGAGTTCCATGTGAGCGGGTTTATGCTGTTGCAAAAGAAGTGTTCAAAGCAGGAAAAGTACTTGCCACAACTGTAGAAAGGGTAAATGTGAAGATGTTGATGACAGCTTTTTCTTTTAATCTTCATCAATTGAGGACACTGAAAAGGAAGGGAACGATCTAGGATAGCGTAAGCTATCCTAAAATTAAGGAGAAAAGCAACAAAAAACATAAAAATCTGGGATAAACTGGACGAGTAACAACTTGGATTTATAGATACTTTAAAAAAAAGGGGTTAATCTGAATCCTCCAGAGAACAATTTGACAACACGCTGATAGGGAAGTAGCTGGTTAGTGTGCAAATAAACTGCAAAGGACCTAACTCGATGACCATATTGAGTTGGCTGAGTTACACCATCCGGAAAAACTGCTTTGTTCATATGAGAACATTCAGGACATTTTTTTATCTCACAGCGATGTTCAATGCACTTGATGGTTATTAGAGGAATGTCAAAGACCTGTCTTCTTTCATAATCAGGGGACACAGAAACTAACGATCCCCCACACTTGATGCATTTGTCTATATGATGAACAACAAGTTCATCCGGTTCATCATTCATTCTCAGTGTAGTACCCGGATGACCATTTTGTCCACCAGCAGATCGATCACTCTTTTTTCTCTGAGCTTTTACCTTCGGTTTTTTCCGTGCATAAGAATCAGTAGAAGGTGGTTTGCTACTATTGCAACTATTCTTATCAAGCATTTCTTCCAGATGCTTGACACGTTCTTCAAGCTGTGCAATTTGGAGAGCTTGTTGTTCAATGATTCCAAGTAATCGAGTTACAAGTTCTATTACTGCTTCTGGACCAGCTTCATAAACCGCAAGTATTTCTTCTCGTTCCATTCGAATCCCCTCAGATCAACAGAACTTTTATTATCAAAGTTAGAATGAAGTCATAGTATATTGATTTTTGCTTTATTGGAGAAGGAGGGCTGAATAGTTACTTAAGATTTACTCACATCAAAAATACCTGATGTGTCTTAAATTTCTATTACCATATTTGCTAATATTTATTAGTTTTTAAATTTGATTTATGTAGTATTACTTTTATCTTACATTTTTGTAACTTTATTAAAATAAGTTACTGGAATAAAATTACAAAAACCAATATTAGAGAGGAGAAAATCTATGAGAAACAAGTTAGTAATGCTGTGCTGCTTGACGATATTCTTGTCGTCTTTGATGCCAGCAGTAGCAACCACAAAAACCATTACTGCAGAAAATACCGATGAAAAAAATGGACTTCTTAAATGGGTAGAAGTTGAGTACGGCGAGGAGACAATGCAGGAAATAGAAAAATATATTGAGCTTTCAAAGACATCATCTGATTTTACTAAATCCACCAACAATTTAGAAAAGGCGGAAGATGAAATTCCGATCATCAAAAAATTGGAAGCGGAAATCGGTGAAGAAAAAATAAAGGAAATAAATGCTGAAATTGAATTCCAAAAGACCTTACCTGATGTCGTTAAAGCAATGCCTTACAAAGCGTTAGCTGCTGCATCACCTGAAGCACAAAAAGCGCATTTAGGTTATATTGACAATTTTAGTATATCTGAAAAGGAAAAGGAACAATTCAAGAAGGAGCTTATCGATCTCTGGGATCGTTATCCATATGAGATAACAGAAGATGATTATACCATCACTTCAAAAATAGGACCTATGATTGAAGACTATATATATAACACTTATTGGAAGGGTACAGACTATGATTACAAAATGGTTGGTACTAGATGGTATTCAGATGAGCATGAGGATTTTATAGGGGAGGCATGCGATGCCTATCCAATTTATGCAAGTGAGGCAAGATCCAGTGCATCTGAACCTGATAACGGAGTAATAGATCCACTGCCATTTTATAGATACTATAACCATTACGAAGATGGATATTGGCATATTGGTGGAGCTCCGGGAAGATGCGATCTTTTTACTACTCAAGCAATAGATAACCGTGATGATGGTGATTTGCGACGATGCATATTATTACATCGGTCTTGCAAGTCACTATCTATCAGATGTAGGATGCCCTTTTCATACAGGTAATGCTGTCAATCAAATAGGTCAGTATGTAGGAGGTTATGAGAATACTTATCATTATGCCTATGAACAATACGTTTCAAGTAACTGGGACTCGAGTTTTTCAGACATAGTATCTTCAAACACCCAGTCCATAGCTGTAACTGATCCTGAAAATGCTGTTGAGGATTTAGCAGAGTATAGCAACGGTCATCTTGGTTACATGTGGGACGAAATTTCAGAGGATCCTACTGGTTTTGGTGATGATCCAATGTTTATTGCCCATACATATTACATTATTTTAAAAACAGCGCAATATAATCAGGGATTGGTTGACTATATGGTTATAGATGATTGGAATCCATGGAATGATCCTGAATCTGCAAGTGAAGATTACATCACTACTGACGAATTACAGGAGGCTATTTCCTACTGGTTGAATGATTATCCTGCTCCAATTACGGGTGAACTTGTTAGCACATCCAGACTACAGGCCCTTATTCATCACTGGGAAAATGATATACCCATGCCATCTGGAACATAATCGTTTTTTTGATTGTAGGAAGGATGTGTATATGATTAAATAAATAGTAGCAATTGTTTCGTTATTTACTCCTGCCAAAAGGCAGGTGTATTTTTTATTTCAGCCATTTGCAAATGCTAGAACTTTAATTTGAAGTTCTTACAACTCCAAGCTCGCCTTTAACAAGTTTTCCTATTGCAGCAACAATTCCGGGACCGTCGGTGCTTTCTCTGCATGTAATCATGTGTTCCATGAGTCCAAGCCTTTCAATACCGTAAATGTCCCTTGCATGGCCTGTTTTCTTAATAGCTGCCTTAAGTTCTGATCTGGTGACTGAATTAGCAATTACTCTGTCCTGATCTGATTTTTTCCAGTTCCACCAGATGTCAACCTGTTCTTTGGTAAAAGCTCCTTCATTTGCTTTTTCATCAGTAATTTCTACTTTTACAGGAAGATGCCGGATCATGCCAAAACGGGCAGCTATCTGTTTAGCTGTTCCGTTTCCAAGCATATTGAGATTTTTCCGTGGGATAGTGACAAGAACTCCTACGTCAATGACAATCTCCTCGTCATGAATCTGTCGTATAAGCCCATGATAAGTTTCATTTTTTACAATCTCTGTGACAGGTGTCCCATATTTCTGCATAAGGAAATTAGAAGCAAACTCATTATCTTCCCCGGTAACATCTACAGCAAACCAGTTATCGTCATTCACTGAGAATTTAGCAGAAGCATCAAGCTCTTTTAATTCATTATCAATAAGCACTTCAGCAGAATGAATTGCTCTTTCCCTGTTGCCATATATCTTGATCAATAGTTTTGTGACCATTATAATTATCCTTTGATTTGTCCTTTCAATTATTGTTTCATCACAAGGTCAAAGATATTCTGTATCTCTGTAAGCTTATCCAGGCCCTCGTCATCAATGAGGTCTTCATTCTCCTCAATTGAATTTAAGAGTAACTGAATATCCCTGCTGAAAGGACCGATCTTCATTTTCATGACCTGCAATTCTGAATTGCTCTCAGAAAGCGTAGCATATGTGGCCACTATCTGCTGATGTAGTCTGTCTATATGATCAAGAGTTGCCTTCCTGGCTTCTTCTGAATCTATTGACCCCTGTTCACCGGACTCCTCAATATTCTGTTTCTGTGACTCTTCGGATGACTGCCCTTCAATTGCCATTATCAGATTTTTAAGAGCATCAACTACCTGGTATCCATGTTCTGTGAGTTCCACATATTTAACACGTCCTTCAACTGAAAATTGTACAAGTCCGTATTCTTCCATTTTTGTCAGTATTTTAGTAGTATGGGCAAATGTGGAATTAATCTCTTTAGTTATCACTGATGCATAGGTTTTTTGAAAGGACCAAATAGCCAGGAGGGCAAGAGTTGGCTTTTCCTGTAAAAAAAGTTGTTCAGCATATTCTTTAGTCATACGATTTCCCCTCTGATTTAGCATTTAGAACCTTTGTTTTAAAATACATCATAATACCTTGAATTATATATTATAATATATATCATTAAAATAAAAATACTATATATTTCTATCGGATGTCAACAATAATTCTTTCTATATCCTGCAATTTTGCATCCGTTTTAAACGAAGTACCGCTGAAATGGGTCCTTGAAGCTCTAAATCCATTATTCTTAAGTTCTGTGATAAGTATATTAATAGCTGAGGCAGAAACTCCAAGTTTCTTACATATCAGGTGCTGGTCATAGAACATAGGAATATTAAGCTCATCCCTGCAGAACTCCAGCATTTTGACGGACATTTCTTTAGTCCCGCAGCTTCTAAGTTCCAGTTCCTCGATGGTTTCATTACAGAACTGCGGCTCATGCAAATCCCCAAGCCACAAAGGTCCTGCAATTATAGTTTTCTTTCCACAGAGACTACATGTGTCACCAATGTGGGCTGCAAGACCATATTTTGTCTCGCGATTCCCGCATTCGCACTGGGCAATGAATCCGAGTTTTTTCAACATCTTGTCTGCCTGCTTGGCGCCTTTTCTGATATGAAGATATGTTCGCACATAATGTCTTGTGGCATGGGACAAAAGAGGAAACATGGCTTTATCATATAATGACAGTTCCCTTGCAATTTTACCAAGAAGAATACGCACTCCCATCTCGCTGTGGTATTCATTGTTAAAGGGAAGTGCTGCATATTTGCGGATTCCTGAGTTCAGGTGTGCACCACAAAGCGGTGCTGTATCAGTTGCTGTGACCTCCAGCAAATTAATAACCGAACGGGAGGCGGCAGCAAGAAACGGTGCAGGTGTTCCAAAAGGATCAAGGTCAACAATATTGAAATGTTTTTCATGGAGCAGCACATTGGCATTTTTGTGGCTTGCAATTGTATGGTCATCAATGCCAAGTTTCTCAATGTTTTGCTTTATGAGTTCACAGGCATCCTCACTCCAGTCATTCAGGGTGGTATGGATGCCAATTTCATTGGCTACTCTTAAACCCCTGATACCTGAAGCTGACAGTGCATCAACATAAGTGATGGTCTTCTCAGGGTCAGGTTCCATTCTATTAAGGAAAGCAGATGTTGCAGCTATGGAGATATCACGGTTCATCTCCATAACCGGATTAAAAAAAACAGGTGCTGCAGAAGGAGCAAAATTAGCCCCTTCTTCAGGAATGGGAACAAGAACTTCTGTATCTCCTTCTTTAACAGATCTTACTTTCATCCGGTTCCCTGAAGATACATTCTTATTTAACAATAATGGTTCCCTTCATCGCTTCCCATGTTTGTACTCTGTATGTATAGGTACCACTCTCATTGAAAGTGTATATAAAATTTTTCCTGTTAACTATACTTGTATTTTCCCAGAGTCCCTCATTACTTACAAGAGTAAAAGTTCTAACAGGATCATTGTCATTGAACCAGATAACCGTGTCTCCTTGATTAATAGTAATATTCTTTGGTTGCACGTTGAAATTTCTCATATAAATTGTATAGGACTTCGGGCCTTCATGCTCAATGACTTCCAGTTCCCCGTTTTCATCTTCCTCATCTCCAGAAGTGACATCATCCGATTCATTTTCCCCAACAGTAATATCATCTGTATTATCTACGACTGTGTCGTTTACTGTATCATTCATCGAATCGTTCATGGATGTATTGTCTTCTATTGTGGGTTCAGTGTCATCGACACAGCCTGCAACAGTCAGAGAAAACAATATCAAGAGTATCATCAATAATTTCGTCTTCATTGGATCACCTGCATTAGAATATATTTCCGATGTTTAAATAACTTCTCTATCACTTTTTATAAGTTCAACATTTATAATTGGAACATTATTTTCAATTTCTGTATTTATATCTATAACAGCAGCAAATCCTAAAGCAGCCATTCCCGGATTGACAATTATTGTTTTTCCGGACCTCTCTATTCCTCTTGCTTCATGAATGTGACCACAGATCATCAGGTCAGCCCTGTCAAGGAACACGTTGAGTGCCTTGCATCCAACATGCGTATCTCCCACCGTATCAAGGATACCAAAGGGAGGCGTGTGTGTAAGGGTCACAAGTATTTCACCTGCTTTCAGGTCTTCCAGCATGTTACTTACATTTTCTTCAAAATCACATTCCTGTATTTCAAATGGAGTGCAGAAAGGTGTGGGGTTGGATCCACCCATGCCCATGAACTTTACTCCATCGATTGAGATTGACACCTTATGCAGGTTGATGGCTTTTGATCCCTCAACGACTTTGATTATAGATTCATTATCGCAGTTGCCGGGAACAGCAAGTATTTTCTGCCTGAATTTATCAAATAGTTCCAGGGCTTTTTCATCAGGTCCGAAATTTGTAATGTCACCTGCTATAAGCACAAGATCCACATTGCCTGCAATCCTTAGAAGTTCCTCTATCCTGGAGTAATTTCCATGCGGATCGGCAATAGCAAACAATCTCATTTTCCAGTGTCTCCGGTTACTCTGTTGTTATGATCAGAAAGAACGATCCCCACCAAGAATGCTTCCCAGCGCACTGCTACCCAGACCTGCAACTCCTGATGATTCTTCCCTCTGGCTACCAGTCATGTATTTTGATGCAGCAACGATCCTGTCTGCAAGGCGCGAGAATGGCAGACTCTGGAGATAGATTTTTCCCGGGCCTGTGAGGGTTGCAAGTACGAGTCCTTCACCACCAAACAGAGCATTCTTAAAACCGCCTGCCCATGTAATATCATATCCGACACTTTCCTCAAATGCGGTAAGACAACCGGTATCGACCCTGATGGTTTCCCCTGCTGCAAGGTCCCTCTCTACTATGGTACCGCCTGCATGCACAAAGGCTATTCCGTTTCCCTTTAGTCTCTGGAGTATGAACCCTTCACCGCCGAAAAGCCCTGCTCCTATCTTTTTGGTAAGTGCCATTTCGATCTCGATCCCATTTGCTGCACAGAGGAAAGAATCCTTCTGGCAGAGGAAACTGCCTCCGAACCTGCTGAGATCAAGTGGGATTATCTTTCCGGGATAGGGTGCTCCAAACGCCACATATCCTTTTCCTTCTCCTTCATGGACAAAACTGGTTATAAAGAAACTCTCACCTGTGACTGCACGTTTTAATCCTTTAAGCAGGCCGCCACCTGTAGATGTTTCCATTCTGATTCCCGGTCCCATGTACATCATAGCTCCGGCTTCTGCCCTTACAGCCTCGCCTGGGTCCAGTTCTACCTCTACAAGCTGCATGTCGTCGCCAATAATATTATAATCTATTTCATCTGCCATCAAATATCCTCTGGTGCAATTATTTATCGTTCATGAAGAACATTATGATAGAGATTTGCGTTACCAGTATTTATTGCTTTATCCTCCCGTACACGTATTATATGGTTTCCTGCACAACTCAACTTGAATAGTTTAATATAGCTCCTGTGCGTAACCACCTGTTGATAAGTGTGTACCGAAAAAATTTTCCACTTCATTTGAAGCATTATTTGCTTGCACTGCAGGCAAGGAAACACGACGGTAGAACTCATAACCTGGCAAAGAATGTCAACAATGCAGAATCAGATATTCTTGATTTCAGTTCCAATGTGAATCCTCTGGGTACACCGTTCAATTTCCAGGCAAGTAACCTTGAACTGGGACAAATCATCCTGAAATCTATCGAAAGGTTTGACCAGTATCCTGATAACAGGTACCTTGAACTCAGAAAAGCTGCTGCTGCTTTTGCAGGTCACAATATATCTGCGGACAATATCGTTCCCGGAAACGGTACATGTGAACTTCTGCGCCTGATAATGGAGACTGTGGTCAGTGAAGAAGACATGGTGATTATCACTTCACCCTCTTCCGGTGAATATCGTCATATTGCAGAGGTTTTCGGAGCACGCATTCATTCTTTTACTACAGATGAATTATTACATCTTCCGAAGATGACACTGGACAGGGCAAAGGTCATTATTCTCGGAAATCCCAATAATCCCACCGGTCGGATCATACCGAAGGATGAACTTTCTGATTTTGCACATAAATGTGCTGAACATGACACCCTGCTTATTGTTGACGAATCCGCAATTGAACTGGCGGACCCTGATATGAGCATTGCCTGTATGGCACTGGATAGTGATTATCTCTTTGTAATAAGATCCGTATCCAGGATCACGGCTATGCCGGGTATTAGACTGGCATACGGAATTGCTTCTCTTGAGCTTGCAAACATACTCAATGCTGCACGCCTTTCATGGAATATTGGTGTGACAGACGAAGCCATAGGTTTAGCTTTCCTGAACATGGAAGGCGGCCCTCACAGTGAATATCTGACAAAATCCCGTAAGTTCATTAAAAAAGAAAGGAAATACATAATCAAGCGCTTCTCTGGAATTTATGGTTTTGATCCTGTTGAAAGCAGTACTAACTATATACTTATTGATGTGAAAGACCTGTTTCTGGACTCTGTCAGATTAACTGAGGGACTGGCTTCACATGGGATTCTTATCCGTGAGTGCAGCGATTTCTTTAACGGGAATAAAAGATATGTGCGGGTGTCAGTCCGCTTAAGGGATGATTTTGAAAAACTGATACATACCCTTGATGATGTTTTTGCTGAAACGAGCAGGGAAGATGCAAGGGAAAAACTTGAAGAAACCATAGAGCATGGTGGTAGTTCCACTGCAGGCCGTGGTACTTGTGAATATTACCCCTGTCATTTTTCCGGGCAGGATTGCACTTTCTGTTTCTGTCCTTTCTATGCATGCGAGGATGAGCGGACAGGAGGAAAGTGGATCGAAAGCTCCACCGGAGGGCAGGTGTGGAGCTGCGAACATTGTACTTTATTGCATAGACCAAAGGTCGCCAAAATGGTGCTTGATGCACTGATGGCAGACGGAGACACTGATGATAATATTAGGAGAGCATGGAAGGAGATTATTGAACCCCTGCTTTGATTTTGTGAAGAACAACTGGGCAGGTTAATATATCTCCTGTTTTCTACATGCTTTGATTATTGTGACGGACCAAAAACCACCTCTTCCGGTAAAGAAATATCTTCTCAACCTTAAGCCATGTGTTCATGGCGGACTGATAAGAAAAAGTTCCCAGAAATACGGCATTCCCGAATCCGAGATTCTTGATGCAAGTGCAAGCCTGAATCCCTTAGGAACCCCTTTTGACCAGCCGGACCCGGAACTTGGCTTACAGGAACTCCTTGATAAAGGACTTGAAAAGCTTGAGCAGTACCCTGACAACAGGTATCTCGAGTACCGCACGGCTGCTGCAGAATTTGTGGGAATGGGAATGACATACGAAAATATCATTCCCGGAAATGGTTCAACTGAGATAATCAGACTGGTGGCAGAATGTGCCTTAGCTGAAGATGATATAGTATTAATTCCAAGACCGACTTTCAGTGAGTATGAGTTGCAGTGCAGTGTCATGGGTGCCAGGATTAAGTACGTTGAACAGGATGATATCTTTGAACTTGGGGATGATGTCCTTGCTGAGGCTAAGATTCTCTTTGTGTGCAATCCCAATAACCCAACCGGGAAATTGTTTGTGAAAGAAAAGATGGAAAAGCTTGCAGAACAATGTGCAGCCCAGAAGACTATCCTCTTTGTTGATGAGGCTTACATTGAACTGGCAGACCCACAGCAGAGTGTTGCTTACCTTGTGGAAAATAATGATTATGTTTTTATCCAGCGTTCTTTAACAAAGTCGTTTGCGATTCCCGGAGTCAGGATGGGATTTGGAGTTGCCTCCTCAAAATTTGCATGTGTGCTTAACAATGCAAGACTTTCCTGGAACATGGGTTGTATTTCCGACACAATTGCGACTGCGTTGCTCAGTATGGAAGGTGGAGTTAACAGCAAATATCTCCTGGACTCCAGGGCTTTCATAGAACATGAACGCGAGTTCCTTATGAAAAAACTCTCTCGCAGGGGTTTCAAGCCTGCAGAAAGCAGTGTCAACTATATTTATGTGGATATTACTGATCTATCACTTAATTCATCAGAGCTTGCAGAAAGGATGGCTTCCCATGGTGTGCTGATCCGTGATTGCAGTTCTTTTCAGGACAACGGCAAGAACCATATAAGGGTGGCAATACGCACAAGGGAAGAGAATGAGCGTATTGCAGACACCATTCGTCAGGTAATATATGAATGGGGCAGGGAACAGGCTGAGATGCAGCTTCGGGAAAATCTAAAGCTAGCTGCGAAATGTGGTCGTAAGGGAAGTAATACGGACTGTGACTATTATCCCTGTCATTTTGAAGGACAGGACTGTACTTTTTGTTTCTGTCCGTTCTATCCATGTGCAGACAGCCGTACAGGTGGTGAATGGATCGAAAGCTCAAGTGGCGGTCAGGTGTGGAGCTGTCTGAATTGTACTATCGTCCATGAAGAAAAGATAGTCGATGACTTGTTGTCTATCTTTGTTTCTGAAGGTCTCAGCGATGAAAGTATCAGAAAAGCATGGAAGGAAGTAATGGAGCCTAATCTATGATCCTGCCGGTGCCGGAACTTGCAAATGCCAGTGAACTTGCAATAGTGCTCCTTCTGGCCTATGCTCTGGACCTTGTGTTTAATGAGCCTCCATTTGCAATTCACCCGGTTGTATGGATGGGCAGATTGATAGGCTTTTTCAAGAAACACATTCCCGAAAACAATCGCCGGCTTTACGGGATATTCATAGGCCTGGCCACAATCTTCTTTGGATGCATGATTGCTTATCTTGTAATGTTATTCATGAGTGTTGAATCCATACCGGCAGTTCTTCGTTATCTTGTAGCTGCTTATTTCCTCAAGGCAACATTTGCAATTCGCTGTCTTTACGGTGCGGCCAGTGAGGTAAGGAGTGAACTTGATGCCGGAAAACTTGACAGCGCTAGACAGAAACTTTCCATGTATGTCAGCCGTAATACATCTAAACTGGAAGAGGGACAGGTTTCTTCAGCAATAATCGAGACAACATCAGAGAACTATGTTGACGGGATACTTTCCCCTTTGTTGTTCTATGCCTGTTTCGGACCTTACGGACTGATAGCAGCATACATCTTCAAAGCTACAAGCACCCTTGATTCCATGGTCGGATATACAGATGAACGCCATCGTGAAGTGGGATGGTTCTCTGCGAAATTTGATGACATACTCAACTGGATACCGGCACGTTTGTCCGTGTTTTTCCTGTCAGCTGCAACTCTTATCGTAAGCCTGTTATATCGTAAGGTCAAAATCCCTGATTACAGGACAGCTCTTAAGACAGGCATCAGGGACGGACTTAAGACACCGTCCCCTAATTCCGGTTTCCCAATGGCCTCTATTGCAGGGGCCCTGAAAATAAAACTGGAAAAACCAAACACCTATGTACTGGGTGACGGTTTTGTTTACCCGGTGTCAGAGGATATCAAACTCACATCCTGGATAATCCTTGTGGCATCGTTCTTTGCGATCATCGCATCTTTGCTTATAATTATGGCATAACTTTAGTGTAGATATGGTCCTATTGTAGTACAATTATGATCTGAGGTCAGAACATAATAACTGAAATCCGGAAACATAACGATCCAATCTCAAACAACAATCTTATAAGGAAATCTCCCCGAAGTGATGGCAATGAAATTATCGGATATAGAATCAAAAGACCTGAAAAAGAATCAGTCAGAAGAACTGGAAGGTGAGATAGCCAGGGATATAATTGATATCCTTGAAGAAGAAGAAGGAATAACGGTTCAAATGCTTGTTGATGCAGCGCTTGAACTTTACGCACCACACCCGGGTATAGAGACAAGGGAACTTGCCGAGGAAAAATTCCTTAAAGAACTTAATATTGCGGTATCCGATCCGAACCTCTGTCTTCTTATCTATTCCGGCATATTGCTTGAGAAAGAGGGGCGAGAAGGGCGTTTACCTAATATTAGCAGAAGTTCGTACGAAAAGGACCTGACATTCATCATTGCGGATGAGGTGCTTGGCATGAGTATTTCCAAGTATATCAGCGGTGACAAAGGAATGTTTGAGTTCGTACGTTTTGACAAACAAAAACCCGGAATTCTTGCTGAACTTGGTCCTTTCATGGATGATATTATCGGCGGCCTTATCGGAGGAGTATCTGCAAACATGTATACAAGATCAATGGCAGAGGCTGCTGAGAAATCCAGGAATGAAAGCAAGAAAAAGAAAACAGACACTGAAAACAAGAGTGATGTGATAGCAGGATGAACGGGTTCTTATTAGCTCTCAGATCCAGTTTCGGATTTCTCTCGACAATTCCTGTAGGTATTACCATGGAGGGACTCGATGAGTTCTTCAAACGGACATACCTGCATCAGATAGTGGGAATTGTCCTTGGACTGATGATGGGTGCGGTTGCATATCTTCTTGTAAGTTACATTCCGGTCTCTATTGCTGCTGTGCTCATAATAGCTTTTGTCTATTATATTACAGGACTGAACCATCTGGATGGTATGGCTGATCTTGGAGATGGTATGACTGCTCATGGTTCTGTGGAAAAGAAGCTCAAAGCACTGAAGGATATGTCTCTTGGAATAGGCGGCGTTGCCTATGCCTCCCTTATTATTATCGCATTCTATGCGACTCTGGTAGCATTGCACGAACAGTCCCTGATAGTATACTCGTCTGATGATAATGTGGCACGAGTATTTTTCCTTGCGATGTTTGTGTCAGAGCTAAGCGCCATGCAGTCCATGCTGACAATTGCTGCATTTGGTAAATCGATACACCAGGGACTGGGATCGATACTTGTGGAGAACACCACAGTACCTAAATATCTTATGGGATTCGCAATTGGTATTGTTGCATGTGTTGCAATGTCATTTTACCTGGGTTTTGGTATTATCGGCATCATTCCGTTCATTGCAGCCATTTTGGCAACCTTTGTTTTGCTCAATACCAGTAACAGGCATTTTGGTGGGGTGAATGGTGATGTTATTGGTGCTTCCAACGAAGTCGGTCGTATAATTGCATTGATTACGGTGACAATGGTATTGATGTATGGAGGGATTGCTTGGACGCTATAATAATGGCAGGAGGATTTGGAAGCAGGCTTGGCATGGGGGAAAAACCCTGTGTTGAACTACTTGGAAAACCTCTGATATCATATGTGATCGACACGCTTCTGAATACAGAGAGTATAAGCGGTATTTATGTAGCCGTATCTCCGGCAACACCAAAAACAGCATCATATGTTGAGGAAGAGTATGAAGGTAGAGTCCATATCATTCCGACAGGGGGTGGAAACTATGTCGGTGACATGGTATATGCTGTAAAGGCTGCCTGTATAAGCGATCCGTTAATGGTTCTTATGTCGGATCTTCCGTTGCTGACCCCGGATCTACTGGAAAGGGTTATTTCAGAATACAAGAATTGCGGTAAGCCCGCAATGTCCATTTTTTCTCCGATATCGGTTTGCAAAAACCTTGGTATAAGACCTGACACAGTGTTTAACTGGGAAGGAGGAGGAAAACTGATAGTTCCTTCAGGTGTCAACATAATGGATGGTAAGAATGTTGATCATGAACAGGAGTATGTCAGTCTTGTGATGGATGATATTGAATTTGCTCTTAATATCAATACGGTTGATGACCTGAATAAATGCAAGGAAATGATACTTGAGAGGAAGACGAAAGCGATAAAGAATTAAAATTCATATATGAAAAATACTGTAGAATATTGTTAATACTATTAAATTACGATATCCGTACACTTTATATCTCATAATTACTAATATTCTATAAGGCAGGTTGGAATTGTCTCATTGTGCAGTGGTTGGAAAACTCACAGGCACCTTTTAAAGAATAAAAGGTGCCATTCCATTCGTTTCTACGGTTTCTTGTTTTAGTAAATTTTTAGTTTTATTTTCCAGATAAAACAAAGCATTTAAATTAGGTTTCGAACTAAAACCAACATTACTTAGGTTGTTATTACAATCAATACATATGAGGATAGGTTTATGATCAAAAGATCTTACATGACATTTATTATGTGTCTCGTACTTCTGGCTGCAGTTTTAGTGAGCGGATGCACTGGTTCCGATGACACTGCAAATGGAGAAACGCAGCAGGAAGTCGCAGAGGAGGAAATTCCGGCTCCTGAAGAAACAGAGGTTGATGACAGTACATTCACCAATTCAATTGATATGGAATTTGTGAAGATACCTTCAGGTGAATTCCTGATGGGTGCTCCTGAAGAGGAAAAGTATAGTGACAGGGAAGAGAGACCCGTTCACCAGGTGACCATTGGAAATGATTTCTATGTTGGAGTTTATGAAGTAACTCAGGATCAATGGGAAGAAGTTATGGGTGAGAATCCTTCCTATTTCACAGGTGATGGTGACCTCCCTGTTGAGGAAGTTTCCTGGGCAGAGGTAAACGAGTTCATAGAGGCCCTCAATGAGATGGAAGGAACCGAAGGCTATCGTCTGCCTACCGAAGCTGAATGGGAATATGCTACAAGAGCAGATACAGAAACTGCATTCTGGTTTGGTGATGACACTTCAATGCTGGCTGATTATGGCTGGTTCGACGATAATTCAGAGGACAAGACCAGGCCGGTTGGTATGAAGGAAGCAAACCCATGGGGTCTCTATGATGTGCATGGAAATGTTGCCGAGTGGGTGCAGGATGAATATCACAGTAACTACTACAAAGCGCCAACTGATGGCAGTGAATGGACAAACGGAGTCGATAGAAGAGTTATCCGCGGTGGAAGCTGGGATAATGCAGAAGTGAACTGCCGTTCCGCTTCAAGAGACAGCATTGGTGAAGGGAGCCGCATGAATTACATTGGTTTCCGTCTTGTGAAGGAAATTTGATATCCGGTGTGGGTATCATTTTTTTTCTATTTTTTGGCTTTGTAAAATTCCTGTTTATCTGAGTGACACAAACATTGTACTTTTTCATTCCACAAAAAGAACCTGCAATCTAAAAACAAAGTAAGAATCCGCCGAAGGCGGCGCATTCCAATGCTGCTGCACAGAAGGAAATTACAAAGAAGATTGCAGTTATACTAAAATGCCACAGAAGAGCTCCGAAGAGAGTTTTTCTGGGTATTGTACAGATTTTTTGTTTCATTTTATGGTAAAACGCCGGCTTCGCCGGACCCTTCGGTGTCACTCATTTATTCATGACTTACCATAAATCAGTTTCAAAATCCCTTTAAGTTTTAATGGCAGAATTTCTACAGAGCCCTTTTCTCTATTTTGAAATACTGCTTTTCTTCTTTACTCATTGTTTATAGGTGTGTGTTAATCTTTATACCATACTAATTATAATTTATTACAATTTTATTAAAGTATTTTTAGTATTTAATTTATTTTTGATAATCCCTTATGAATTTCAAATGAATTTAACAAATTATATATGTGAGTCTCCATTATACTTCCTAAAATATTCAACATGAGGAATAATATGGTACTGAAAAGTAGAGGATGGATTCAAAAATGTATTGCTGTATTTATGATAATTGTCATACTGACACCAAGTGTTTATTGTGTCGAAATGTCTGAGTCTTCAGGTAGCTATGACACTACTGAAAGTTCACAAGCAGACACCACATCAGAAGAAGACCCATCTTCTACAAGTGATGACCAATCGAGTGAAGAAGCATTAGAGATGGAAGAAGATAGTACTGAAGAGATTACTACATCTGAAGCAACCATTGAAACAACATCCACATCTACTGAAGAAATTGCTTCCCTTGTGGAATCAAAAAATTACCTTGATCCAACCATTGAAAATGACAATGATTATTTTGACACAAGTCTGTTCACCGGATCTTTCATATATTCATATCCAATTGAAACCGTAGCAGGAAAAGGAGGACTTGAACCAAAGGTTAGTTTTACTTATTCCAGTAGTTCAGGTCTGAAAGGAACATATGGTAGTTTGGGATCAGGCTGGTCCCTTAATGATAACTGCATTATAAGGGATGTAAGACACTCTCCTGAAAATACGAGTGATGACAGGTTTATTCTCACTCTTGATGGTTCAAGTTATGAACTTATTTATGTCGAAGAAGACGGACTGTATCATACCAAAGTTGAAAGTTTCATGAAAATATCCAGAAACATAACCAATACTAATTCATTTGGTGAATACTGGATTGTTAAGACATCTGATGGTACTAATTATCGTTTTGGATACAATAATGATTCTGAACAAAGAAACTCAGTCGAATCAAGAAATTATGTCAGCAAATGGTGGATGGATCAAATTGAGGATGTAAATGAAAATCAGGTTCAATACAACTATGTAGAAAATCCTGATAGTGAAGAAATCGGAAGCACTTATCTTAGTAACATAAGTTATAATGATGGAAATTCGATTGTTGATTTCGATTATGAGCAAAAAATTCATTCATTCGACTTGTATGAATATGGAAACAGAATTAAGGAAAATAACATTATATCTGCTGTCATTATTCATAATAATCAAACATTACTCTGGAAATATGATATAGAGTATGAATACAATAATTCAAAATTATTCTTATATTCAATAACAAAACATGGTTTGAATAACTCTGCTTTCCCTTCTACTTCTTTTGAATATGATTCACTTTCCAAATGGGAACAAAATGATTCATGGAACTTACCTGGAAGTATGTATACAAGCGATAGAGGTCATCGCTTTGCTGATGTAAATGGAGATGGATTAGTCGATTATGTTCTTGGATATAGAGACTCTAATGGAGATGAAACACACACTACATGGATTAACACAGGCCATGGATGGACTGTAAACAGTTCATGGGCTGTACCGACATGTTTCAGGCATGACGACTCGAATCCAGGTTCACTTGATTCCGGTGCGAGATTTGCTGATGTTAATGGCGATGGTTTAATCGATATTGTTCAAAATGGTTTAAGAGATTCTGCTTGGATTAATAATGGTACTGGCTGGGAAGAAAACACTTCATGGATACCTCCTGTTGAGTTTGAAGACGAATATGACAGTGGCATAAAAATAATTGATATAAATGGAGACGGATTAGCAGATATTATTGCATTAGGAGAATCATATATCAATAATGGTACCGGTTGGGAATTAAATTCTTCATGGAAATCACCAACTTCATTTACATATGACGAAGGTAAAGATACAGGTGCCCGTCTTGCAGAAGTAAATGGAGACGGATTAATAGATATTATTAAATATACAGACCTCACAAAAAACGTTTGGATTAATAATGGTACTGGCTGGGAAACTGATAATTCCTGGGACCCACCAATGGAAACTGAATATGCCGAAGGTGTCTATTTAGAAGACCTCAATGGTGATGGTTTAACAGATTTCATAAGGAGTCACCATTATCGTCTTAGAGATTGTTGTGATACCTGGATAAACACTGGTGAAGGCTGGGAACAGGATAATTCATGGAATACAGACTTCTTTTTTTGGACCAATGGTGCTAATATGGGATATTATTTTGTAGATTTGAATGGTGATGGCTTAGTAGATATTGCAAAAAGCGACAGTGGAAAACCAAAACACGCCTGGATAAACAGCAACAATAACCCTTATTCTACTGGATATGAAACTAACGGTTTACTCAAAGTGATTCATCATTCAACTGGTTCAAATACTGCAATCAAGTACGAACCTTCCACAAACTTTGATAACACTGGAAACGATGATATTTCAGACTTGTCAACAAATGTATGGGTCACCAGCCAGATAATACGTGACAATGGAATCGAAGGCACTGGAAACCTGGTTTCAACAACAAATTATTCCTACAAAGATGGAATGCAGTATTATGATGCACCTGAAGAAATAGAGTTCAGGGGATTTGGTAAGGTTACTGTTGAGAACAACTATTCAATTACAAAACACGCATTCCATCAGGATGATATCCTTAAAGGCATCGAGAATCATACTGAAGTATGGGACAAGAATGGAAACCTTTACAGCACTTCTGACAGAGAATACAGTACTCAGGAACTTTATTCCGATGTAAATCTGATTTTACTTGAAAATGAGTCAAGTACACAGTTTGATGGCCTTACACAGAGTTTGAACGATTCCATTGGCTGGTCTTCTTACAAGGAATATGATGAATACGATGATTATGGAAATCCTCTTTCTGTAACAGAGTATGGAGACACGGATGTTACCGGTGATGAAAGATATCTCCACTACGAGTATGTGAATGATGAAGATGACTGGATCTTGGGTAAAACTGTACATGAATGGGTAGAAGATGATGATCATGTCAACTGCAGTGAGTCATGGTACTATTACGATGATACGGAGGGTAATAGTGACCTTGACAGAGGATTGCTGACTGAAGTTGTTTCATGGAATAATAACGGGGATAATCCGTCTGTTCAATATGACTATGATAGTTACGGAAACATAATTGAAATTACGGATGCAAAAGGTAACTCACAGACTATAAGCTATGATGGTAATCATGTTTATCCTGTATCTATTGAAAACTCCGTGGGTCAAAATGAATTCTATGAATACAATGATCTTGGTAGAATTACGAAGCTAACAGATAGTAATGGAGTTTCTACGGACTATGTTTATGATGAATTGCATAGAATCTCTAAAGTGATTAATCCCTATGATAGTGAAAGTTCACCGTCAATCGGGTATATTTACTATATGGATGGTGTAGCCCCTGAAATTGTTTGTACCAGTATAAAGGAACATGAGAAAAATGTAGTATCTGAACCAAACGATACAATCTCATTAATTGGTTTTAATCATAGTAAAACGATAGTTATTTTTCCATCTGCCAGTGATACCTTAGAGGGGTACCAGATGAGTTTTGACATTGACTATGAACCTGAAATGCAATCTAATTTTAATGATCTGAGGTTTACAAATTATGATGGAGTTATTCTTCCTTATTGGATCGAGAACAAAACCAATTCCAGTTCTGCAAAGGTCTGGGTGAAAATTCCGGTAATTGACAGCCTTAATGGTACATATATCAAGATGCACTATGGCAACTCTACAGTTTCATCAGCTGAAAACGGTGTTGATGTCTTCGAATTTTTTGATGATTTTAATGAAGTTACGCTTGATTCTAAATGGGAAACTATACCAACCAGTTATAATATCGTAAATTCGACACTATCAATATCATCAGGCAACTTGTTCAGTGCACAGAAATGGGAACAGGGATATGCATTGCTTGGGCATGGTACAATTTATCCGTATAGCAACAACGATTTTGGATTTAGATCAGCAACTCCACAATGGGCCAGGTTTATCTGGAGACCAGGCATCAGCGCATATACAGCGTTGTCACATGTTTCAGGAGATGCGTCTACTACAATTGAAACAAGTCATACCGGCGATCACTTATGGGAAATTATGCGCCCATCAAATGGTAAAAACATTTACGCCGTAGATGATGATGTGGTAGCAACTCATGTGAATCAAATTTCCAGTGAAAATTTAGGAATCAGAACAAATCATCAGGGAGGGACAACTACATTTGATTGGATAGCAATTAGAAAATATTGTGAGAATGAGCCGTATTTTACAATAGGAACTTATCAGAATAAATGGCCTTACAATAGAACCATTATCATATCCCCTTCTTCTGACGGAACTCTGACGGATTACCAGATGGATTTTGATATTGAATATCTACCCGGGATGCAATCTGACTTTGATGATCTTAGATTCATTGATGAGAGCGGAACACTACTTCCTTATTGGATTCAGGAGATAAAAGGTATCACTTCTGCAAAAGTCTGGGTGAAAGTGCCTGAGATAGATGGGATAAATAATACAATTATTAATATGCACTATGGTAACCCGACAGTTTCGTCAATTGAAAACAGTAATGCCGTTTTTGACTTCTTTGATGATTTTGATGGAGATTTGCTGACGACCGATTGGTCACACATTGAAAATTATGGAACAACAACTGTATCAGATTCTGTTGTAACTTTGATTGGTGATGTCAATCGCTGGAATATTTGGAGGAGTTCAGCAACATTTAGTAACCCTTTTGTAATTGAAAGCAAGACAAAAATGATTTCGTCTTCTTCAGGTGCAGCTTTTGTGGGTGCAAACTCTAATGATGCTTCATTTGGACAGGATGCTGCCTATGCAGGTATTGAATCATATGTGAGTGGAGATTATAAATTCCGTACAGACAATAATGGGGCCTTTACAAATGCATATTCGTCTACTTCTTTTGATGATTGGCGTATCACGAAAATGAAAATCGGAACAGACGCTGTTTGCTATGTGGATGATTCCTACGAAGTGACATCATCTTCAAACATTCCAGATGCTCCTTTGTATCCTTTTATTGGTGCAGCACAACCTGTAGGCAATTTACAGGTTGACTGGATTTTTGTCCATCGATATGCAACAGATGAACCAGATTATACATTTAGTGCTCTGACATATGAAGAACCCTTAGACCTAAACACATCTTTTATTACTATAGATTCTTACGACGGCTTCGGTCAGGTCATCCAGACAAAATACGAAGGCGAATACGACTGGATCACCCAATCCACTACCTACAACGAACTCGGCCTCGTTTCAAGCACTGAAGTTCCCCACGACATAAATGAGTCAGGCCAGTTCATCACCTACCAATACGATCCAATAGGCCGACCCACAGTCATTACCAACACGGACAACACAACACTGAGCTACCACTACGGGCTTGAGAACACCACCATCATAAACCAGAACGGCATTAACAAAACGCTGACAAGCGATATTTACGGCAACATCGTAAAGGTCTATGAGTTCAATGAGAATGAAACCTACATCACTGGATACGAATACGACGCCCTGAACAATCTCATCGAGATCACACCGGGTCTCAACCAGCCCACAACTCCGTCCAGTGTCACTTTCACCTACGACTCCCTCGGCCGCAAGATAGCCATGAACGACCCTGACATGGGTAACTGGACCTATGAGTATGACCTGAATGGTAATCTCATCAATCAGACCGACGCACGTGGAATCTCAACGTTGCTTAGTTACGATGCTCTGGACAGGCTTACTGCGATAGATTACCCCAATGATGAGGATGTCACCTTCACATATGATCTTCAGTATAATGGCACACTTTCCCAGGTTACCAGAGGAAATGTTTCTTCATCCTATGATTACGACCAGCGCTACAGGGTCCTGAATGAAACGACGGCATTGGACGGAACAGGTTACACCACATCCTACGAATATGACAGCATGGACAGGCCCACAACGATAACCTATCCTGACGGCGACAGTGTCAACCTGACCTATAATGCACAGACCCTGCTGGAGAGTGTTGAAGACGTTGTGGACAACCTTGACTACAATGCAAGGAACCAGATAACCACCAAGGAGCTTTCCAACGGCGTGGTTACCAGCTATACCTATGACGCTGAGAAACTGCTGCTGGACAGGATCTACACAGAAAGCCTTCAGGACTTGAACTACGATTTCGATAACGTAGGCAATATCCTTGAGATCGAGGATAATGTGCTCAATTCCGTGAAGACATACGGATACGATGATCTTGACAGACTGACCAATGCGGACATGTCGGCCAACAATGTTTCGACGTATCAGCGTGATTTCAGCTACGACCAGTACGGATGTATACAGCAAGTTGATGAAAATAATGTCACAATATCTTCCTACGAATACAATCTGACACCTTTCCATGCCCCTGACACGTATAACGGAAACATTCTGGATTACGATGCCAACGGGAATTTGGTTGAGGATGAGGATTTCATCTACACTTACAACGATGCTAACCAACTATCTGAGGTTCGCTATTCAGGTAACAATTCCCTTGTGGAGAAATACTGGTACGATGCCAACGGCCAGAGAGTCAAGAAGCAGAATGCCGATGGAGAGTTCAGCTACTACGTCAATCAGTTCTATGAGATTGAGAACGGTACTGCCACCAGCTATTTCTTCCGTGATGATGAAAGGATAGCTAAAGAAACATCTGGAGGCATGGAATGGTATCTGTCAGATCATCTGGGCAGTACCACTTTGCTGGTTAACGAAAGTGGGCTTGAGGTTGAACGTACTGAATATTATCCATATGGTGAGGTGCAGTCTGGTGGGCTGGAGAAGTATGGATTTACCGGGCAGGAGAATGATGCTGACACTGGGTTGATGAATTATGGTGCCAGGTATTACTCGCCGGAGTACAGGGTGTTTGTGCAGCCGGATACAATTATTGCAGACCCATATAACCCACAAGCATTGAACAGGTATTCATATACACTGAATAATCCAGTGAAGTATAATGACCCAAGCGGACATTATGTTGAGACTGCAATAGACCTTGCTTTCCTTGCAATGGACTTGAACGATATTCGTACAGGTAATGCTGATAAATGGACATACATTGGCCTTGGAGCTGATGTGGCATGTGCTTTACTTCCTGGTGCTACTGGTGGCAGACTTGCAGTGAATGCTCTGGAGGAAGCTGTTACTCATGGAGATGACCTTCTCGCGGCAGGAAAAGCTGCTGATAATTTGATTGACAGTGCAGCTACCATCAAAGATGCTGGAAAAGCAGTTACCAAATATGGGGATAACACAGGTGAAGCTCTTGCAAAAATGTCATCCGAGGTTGAATCGATGGGCATAGTTGGAAAGAATGCAGGAGCTACTGGAACGTTGAAACATACTGAATTTTCAAAAATGGCAAATGAATGGAAAGATACAGTAGGTGGAGATATAAGAGTTGAAGCATCCATTGATATTGATGGTAGTATTATTAATCAAAGGTCAAAAGGTACGTTACGACCTGATGTAATGGAATTTGGGGAAAATGGAATAGTAAAAGTATATGATTTGAAAACAGGTGGTGCTACTTTAAAGAATAGTTGGATGAATAATGTCCAGCAAAGGTTAATGGGTACAGGGAATTATATAGGAGTAAACTTCTATCAAGTGAAAGATGGTGTAACAACACAGGTAAGGTAAGTAGGTGCATTAAATATGGCACAAGCATTTAATAACATTATAAAGAAGCACATAGGGAATATTATGGATGAAGAAGGTTTTGTTCTATACAAAACCGTTGATTTCATTCGATTGAAGGAAGATGGCAGATTACTACAGTATATTGGTTTTCCAAGTGGAAAATATGGAGGGTCTAGAAATTTAGAAATAGGTTATCTCCCTCTTATTATGGTTCACAAAAGAGAGGACATTGCTTCAGAAGTTTCGGGGGAAATGAATAATAAACCCCCTTGTGGATGGAGTTCAATAAGGTGGGATTTTCCAAAAAAAGATGCAGAATATGCGGAAAAATCAATGTTATCAATAAAAAAAGTAATTCAGGAATATTCTCTTCCTTATTTAAACAAATATTGCACATTTACTAATACTTTAAAAATGTTTGAAGAGAATAATCCCGATATAGTTCCACCTAATTATCGCATGCTTAGAGTTCGAAAGTTACGATATAAAGGGTATTTTGCCTTGGGAGCAAAGGACTATATTAAAGCTGAAACCTACTTCAAAGAATATTACTCCGTATTTTCACCCGAAAATAAAAGTAACCCAACATCTAAACTAATAATGGCTGAACTAGAAGAAATTCTTAATATCATTCATAATCCTGTAGATATCGAAGAATTAATGGAGAAAAACAGGCAAAATACAATAAAGATTTTGAATTTAAAGAAATATATCGATGTTGATTGAATAATTTAATTCAGTTATCATTTTTTATTTTGCTCTCCATAATCACCAGTATGGACCGGCCCACAACAAATGAGGATTTCATCTAAGTCTATAACGATGCTACCGGTTGAGCGAGGTTCGCTATTCTGGAAACAATTCACTCGTTGAAAAGTACTGGTACGATGCCAACGGTCAGAGAGTCAAGAAACAGAATTCTGTTGGTGAGTTCAGCTACTATGTGAACCAGTTCTATGAACTTGAGAACGGTACTGCCACCAGCTACTTCTTCCGTGATGATGAGCGCATAGCCAAACAGACAGATGAAGGCATGGAATGGTACCTCTCCGACCATCTCGGCAGTACTAATTTGCTTGTTAATGAAAGTGGTCTTGAAGTTGAACGTACTGAATATTATCCATATGGTGAGGTGCAGTCTGGTGGGCTGGAGAAGTATGGGTTCACTGGGCAGGAAAATGATGCTTACACTGGGTTGATGTATTACGGTGCTCGCTACTATTCACCAGAGTATCGGGTGTTTGTGCAGCCGGATACTATGTTGCATGACCCGTTCAATCCACAAGCATTGAATCGGTATGCTTACACGCTAAACAATCCGGTGAAGTATAATGATCCTAGTGGTCATTACGTTGAGACAGCAATAGACCTTGCTTTCCTTGCAATGGACTTGAACGATATTCGTACAGGTAATGCTGATAAATGGACATACATTGGCCTTGGAGCTGATGTGGCATGTGCTTTACTTCCTGGTGCTACTGGTGGCAGACTTGCAGTGAATGCTCTGGAGGAAGCTGTTACTCATGGAGATGACCTTCTAGCTGCAGGAAAAGCTGCTGACAATTTAATTGATAGTGCGGATGCCATTGGAGATGCTGGAAAGGCAGTTACCAAATATGGGGATGACACAGGTGAAGCTCTTGCAAAAATGTCATCCGAGGTTGAATCGATGGGCATAGTTGGAAAGAATGCAGGAGCTACTGGAACGTTGAAACATTCTGCTTTCAAAGGAATAGGCGAAGAATGGGCAGCTCAAACAGGAAAAACAAATGTGCATTTTGAACAATCTTTTAACAAGTTGGGTCGTTTTGTAGAAGGAAATCCTTCAGGGTCAGTACGTCCTGACTCAATAGAATTTATGTCTGGTGGCATAGTTAATGTATATGATTTGAAAACAGGCAATGCAAAATTGCGTAATCCACAGATGAATAGAGTTGCAGGAAACCTATTTGGTAACCAACATTTTAATACGTTGAACTTCCACGAAGTGAAGAATGGTCAAACAACTTTAGTACGAACAATAATGAGAGAGTGAAAAGGTATGGCACAAGCATTTAACAAATTTACTAAAAAGTACATCGGCGACATTATGGAGCAAGAAGGTTTTGTTCCATACAAAACCACTGATTTTATTCGTTTGAAAGAAGATAACAGGCTTCTTCAGTTAATTAGTTTTACAAGTGGTACTTCAGGTGGTTATAGATACTTAGTAATAGCCTACCTCCCACTTTTCATGTTTTTTGACAAGAGCACTGGATATTCTATTGCTGGAAGGGTTCACAATAAAGCACCTTGTGGATGGTGCTCTTTAAGGTGGAATTTCCCTAAAGATGGTGCTGAAACAATAGAAAAGTCGATGTTAGGAATAAGGGACGTACTTCTTAAATATTCAATACCTTATCTGAATAAATATTCTACTTTTGAAAGTGTTTTACAAATGATGGAAGAAGACAATCTTGAAATAGTACCACCTCTTTATACTACACTTTTTGAAATGAAGGCACTATACAAAGGATATTTCGCACTTGGAGCAAAAGACTACTCAAAAGCTGAGAACTATTTTAAAGAATACTATTCTTCATTAGGGCCAAACTATGTAATCAACGAAGCTACAAAAGAGCACAAAGAAGAAATGGAAATGTTAGTAGAAGCTGTTAAGAATCCTGAAGATATTGAGAAATTGATGGAGAAGAACAGACAAAATACCATCAAGATTTTAAATTTAAAGAAATATGTCGATGTTGACTGAAAACTTTAATTCAGTCTAAACTTTAATTCTTACTTTTTCTCTCTACAATTAACATCATGGACAGGCCCACAACGATAACCTATCCTGACGGCGACAGTGTCAACCTGACCTATAATGCACAGACCCTGCTGGAGAGTGTTGAGGGTGTTGTGGACAACCTTGACTACAATGCAAGGAACCAGATCACTACAAAGGAGCTTTCCAACGGTGTGGTTACCAGCTATACCTATGACGCTGAGAAACTGCTGCTGGACAGAATCTACACCGAGAGTCTTCAGGACCTTAACTACGATTTCGATAACGTAGGCAATATCCTTGAGATCGAGGATAATGTGATGGATTCTGTAAAGACATACGGATACGATGACCTCGACAGACTGACCAGCGCGGGCATGTCCGTCAACAGTGTTTCGACGTATCAGCGTGATTTCAGCTACGACCAGTACGGATGTATTCAGCAGGTGGATGAGAACAATGTTACGATATCCTCTTACGGATATGCAAGCGTGCCATTCCATGCCCCTGACACGTATAACGGAAACGACCTCGTATACGATTCAAATGGAAATCTGGTTGAGGATGAAGATTTCACCTACAGCTACAATGATGCTAACCAGTTGAGCGAGGTCCGTTACTCAGATAACAGTTCCCTTGTGGAAAAGTACTGGTACGATGCCAACGGCCAGAGAGTCAAGAAGCAGAATGCTGATGGAGAGTTCAGCTACTATGTTAACCAGTTCTATGGGATCGAGAACGGTACTGCCACCAGTTACTTCTTCCGCGACGATGAGAGGATAGCTAAGGAAACATCTGGAGACATGGAATGGTATCTGTCAGATCATCTGGGCAGTACCACTTTGCTGGTTAACGAAAGTGGGCTTGAAGTTGAGCGTACCGAGTATTACCCATACGGTAAAGTACAGTCGGGTGGGCTAGAGAAGTATGGTTTCACTGGACAGGAGAATGATGCTGATACTGGGCTGATGTATTATGGTGCAAGGTATTACTCGCCGGAGTACAGGATTTTTGTGCAGCCGGATACGATGCTGCCTGATGTATATAATCCACAAGCATTGAATAGGTATGCTTATTGTTTGAATAATCCGGTAAAGTATACTGATCCAAGTGGGCATACTCCTGCAATCATTCCATTGGCAGTGGGTGTAGGGATGGCAGCAATAACTGCATACTCGATTATTTCTTTTGCTCAGGATACGATTGCTTGGAATAAATATGAGATGAGTACCGAAAAGTGGATAGCTAACTCAGCCCTCAATGTTCCAATTGGTGTTGGGGGAATAGGTCGTACACTTTACAAAGGCGGAAAATATTTGAAAACAGTAAACCAGGCATCTAAGGGAAAAGGTTTACTTAAGGTTGGATCAGCTTGTGGAAAAAGCCTGTTTGCTACTGGGGAAGCTACAGCTGAATTCATTGCTACAGAAGGTGTCCTTTTTACAGGGTCACAAATAGTCTCTCATTTAGATACAAGTGTAGATTCTACAATTCAAGAAAACACTGCAAGTGGAACAAGAGTAGGTAATGCACTAAACTGGGGAGGCAATACTGTAGCAGAAGCCTATGATTATACGAGTAATACAGCATCGAGTGTCTATGACTATACAGACAACGCCGCATCTGAAACTTATAACTATGCGAGCAGTACGGCATCCAATGTTTATGGCTATGCAAGTAATACAGCATCTGATGTTTATGATTATGCAAGTAACACGGCGTCAAATGTTTATGACTATGCAAGCAATAAGGCATCTACAGTTACAAATTCAATGAAAAGAGTGTTTAGCAAGTAATATTTCATAAACATGTAATTTGAGTGAAATACATGTGCAGATTTGGATGGATAATATGAATGAGGCAGTTTTAGAGCTCACAACTAGAATCTCTAAAGAAAAGCTAGTGTATGCTATCTGTGAGTTTTACTGGAACATTGGTCATAGCAAGATAGAGCTTATTAAGGAAATTGGCAACGATATAAAGTCTGAAGAGTACGCATCCTCTAAAACAATTGAAAGTGTTTCTGCGATTTCAGAAATATCAATCTTACTATCCAAAGATCGTAAAGAGAAACTAGAATTTGATTTCATTACAATTAGCATTGAAGATGCTGTATTCGAACGAAAAATACTTTGGGGCGTTGATCAAAAAATAAAAATTATACATGTCGTTTTTGCTGTATTTTTTGTAGTTGCTTTTATTGCTACAATCATCTATGGTTATCATAACATATATCCTACGAATCATTTTTTGAGTAGGTATGGTACCGCTTTGTTTGCAGTACTCATTTTTGTTCCAATAATAAAGTTACTGTACTATTTATTTGAGCGCAAAATTGAGAGGGTCCAATCACATCCAACTACTATTAAATGCAAAAACAACTTTGAAGACTTCATTCATAGTAAGGAGAAGGAATTGCGCTCTGAAAGGTATTAAAGAGTAACAAATAGGTAGAGATAACTCGTCTACGTCTACACGATGCTAACCAGCTAAGTGAGGTTCGCTATTCTGGAAATAATTCACTCGTTGAAAAATACTGGTACGACTCCAACGGACAGAGAGTCAAGAAACAGAACTCTGTTGGTGAGTTCAGCTACTATGTAAACCAGTTCTATGAGATCGAGAACGGTACTGCCACCAGCTACTTCTTCCGCGACGACGAGCGCATAGCCAAGCAGACAGCAAAAATCATGAACCCGCTCTCAAACCTATCACTGATACACTTATCTACCTATCACCCATCAGTGATACGTATCACTGATAACTATATATAGTTATCACTTTATAGTGATAACTAAGATGACACAACAAAGTGGAGATGAACAGAACGATACCCATGCATACATCATGGACCATCTGGGTATTCCTCTGGACGCAGGAACCGTTTTATCAGAGGCTTACCTGAGCGGTCTGCCTTTCAGTCCGGACCTGATACTGGAAAAAGGGGATATGCTCTACGTCATCGAAATAAGGTCAAGGGTAACAGTAGATGCGATATCACGGCTGAATCTCTTCCGTGAGCTCTGGCAGCGGGAGAAGGGGAGTGGGAAACAGGTCGTGCCTGTGCTTGCTGCAAAGTACATCCCGAGGATGGAAGAAGAGCTCATGGAAAAACTGGGCATAGAAGCAATAAAGCTTCCCCGGACGTTGATATCTGAAAGCAGGGAACAGTACACATCGGCCGGTCACAGGATAACATCGGAGAAATCATGGAAAGTGGTATCCCGGCTGCTCAAAGAGAAAAAGACATCCATAAGGCAACTCTCCTTAATGGAGAACGTCTCCTACGGCTGGGCGCACAAGACCATAAAGGCACTCATGCAGCAGAACATCATCAGACGGTATAACAGCCATGTCAGCATATCCGATGTGAACAAGCTCCTCAGCGGCATTGCATGGGAACGTCCCTTCTCCAACCTCATGATCGAGGAAATACGGATAGACTTTGAAGAATCCACAACAGCCGCAAAAGAGATAACATCAGCCCTCAAAGCTCAGAATGACATCCCCTTCGGCTTTACATCCTACACAGCGGCATCACTGTACACAGGTTATGGGATACGCCATGATGCCGTATATCTCTACATACAGGAAGAACACCTGAATTACTTCAGGGAACTGTTCGCATCCGATTCTGACAAAGGGACCCTTGCATACATATATCGTACTGACAGGAACGTATTCCATGATGTCCGCGAAAAGGAAGATATCAGGATAGTGTCCCCTTCCCAGACACTGCTTGACCTGGCAGGAATGGGCTACTCTGCAATGGATATAACAAAACAGTTGGTGTCGGTCTATGCCGCAATATGAACCCACACAAAGGATAATTGCTCTTTCTCTGGAAGAATTGAATGAGATTATCCGCTACCTGCACGAAAAGAACAATGGTCTCAAAGACTCAAACACCGTGCTCATTGGCGGCTGGGCAGTAGATTCCTATAATCCGTGGTTTGGTTCCATCGATATAGACCTCATCACAAGCAGCAAGATACGTAAGAGTATAATGTTCCATCTTAGGGAGAACAGGGATTTTAAGCCATACAGACTTCCCGGCATCTCTACAAGTGTCCAGAAAATAACCGCAGCAGGTCCCGTGATCATCGACTTTGCCACCTGGCAGAACCCCTTCCCTTTTGAAGGAATCGATGACGACTACCTGGATTTCCGCATCCTTAAAAAGAACACCGAAATGAGAACAATACGTGGTGGTATCAAAATGACCGTTCCAACTCGGGAAGCATTGATCATCCTGAAGCTCAAAGCCATATGGGACCGCCAGTACAGGATAGATAATGGACTCAGCCATGACCCTTTATGGGAAGGTGGAAAACTTGTAAAGGACAGGGCAGATGTCCTTGCACTGCTCGACCCCGGTAACGGTGGAAGAGAAATGGATATTTACGTGTTCGCTGAGCTGCTAAAAATTTATTCTTTCCTCGAACAATCCTTACGCACCGTGTACGAAACAAACGAAGGCATCGAAAAATACGGCAGATTATCACAAAATGATTCGGAGGCTCTCATAAAGCAACTCTTGTCACTGGTTAAATGAAGTTGTAAAAAGAGTACTGGACCATATGCATCAGCCAGTTCTACGAGAACGGTACTGCAACCAGCTACTTCTTCCGTTATGATGAACGTATAGCCAAGCAGACAGATGAAGTTATGTTTCCTTCATAATCGTCCGTACTTTTTATGCGCCTGCTCTGCCGTCAGAATATCGAAAACATATACTTTATGATTTTCCCGGCTTATCCGGTAGAAAACACGATAACTTCCCACCCTCAACCGATATGCAACATCATCAGCACCTTTTATCTCTTTTTTGCTGCCTCTTCCTGTTCCGGGAAAAGGTTCTTTTAATTCTTTGAGTGCTGATTTAATATTCTCTTTGATATCAGGAGGAAGTCTTGTAAAAAGGTCAGGCAGGACTAAAACTTCAAAGCTCATCTATGCTCACAAACTCATCCTTACGCTCAGCCACGACCTTGCGACTGTATTCCACAAGTTCATTGCTGTTGTGTTCTCTGATGAGTCCTTCGATCACGGTGTTGTAATCTTCCCCCATGTGACCGATAGAGCGTAATGCATCTCTGGTACTTCTTTTTACTTGGATTGTAGTGGTTTCACTCATACTTGTGCTATAGCCGCTATAGTAATTATAGGTTTCCAGCGAAAATCTGGTTGAAAGTGATAATTCATCTATATTCTTTATACTTACTGAACAGTAACTTACTGCGTGGTAAGATTCTATGGCAGCGTGGGAAACAGACGTGAGAAGTGGATGTTTGTAAAAGATGTTAACAGTTCCTGAATGAATTGTTTATTAGTTAATGTGTTGTAATCTTCTGTACAACTTCATCTTAGATAATTTCCACAAACAATCCTCCGCACATTTTTAACAACATTTAACTACAACCTATGCGACTCTCATCCATTATATTTAAATTCAATATTGCAGTAGGATAAGCACAATAGGTTTACACGAAGTGTTTACATATAAATTCAGATAACAATTATAATTCACTTTCACATGGAGAATCCTGAATGATAGAGGAGATCACCAACCAGTATGACCCAAAGAAAATAGAGGAAAAGGTACATGCACTCTGGAAAGAGCAGAATGCCTATTCCAAGGTACGTGAGCACAGAAAAGGTGGTAAAAAGTTCTTTTTCGTAGACGGTCCACCATATACAACCGGACATATCCACCTGGGAACAGCCTGGAACAAGATTATCAAGGACTCCATTTTAAGATACCGTTCCATGAATGGTTTTGACATAGTTGACCGTGCAGGCTGGGATATGCATGGTCTTCCTATTGAAGTAAAAGTGGAAGGTGCACTTGGCTTCACATCCAAGAAGGATATAGAGAGCTACGGTGTCGGTAATTTCATCGAGAAATGTAAGGAATTCGCACTTAATCAGAAAGACGACATGACAGACCAGTTCCAGGACCTTGGAGCCTGGCTTGACTGGAACGACCCTTACATGACACTCAGGGATGAGTACATAGAAGCTGCCTGGTGGACAATGAAACAGGCACAGGAGAAAAGTCTCCTTGAGCAGGGTAAGCGTGTTGTCAACTGGTGTCCACGCTGTGAAACTGCCATTGCAGATTCCGAAGTTGAGTATGAGGAAAGGAAAGACCCTTCAATATTCGTAAAATTCCCAATAATCGGTGAAGAAAACACCTTTGTGGTCATATGGACCACAACACCATGGACCATTCCTTCAAACGTAGCAGTTGCAGTACATCCTTCTTTTGAGTATTCAAAGGTAAAAGCGGTAAATGCAGAAGGCAAAGAGGAAACACTCATAGTTGCTTCCGAGCTTGTTGAGAACGTACTCAGGAAAGGAAGATACGCAGATTATGAAGTCCTCGGAACAATGCTTGGTGAGGAACTCACATCACTCTCATACGAAAGTCCCATCGCTGACAAGGTACCAAAGCAGGCTGAAATGAAACACAGCATCTATCTTGCAGACTTTGTAACTGCGGAGAATACAGGTTGTGTACACATTGCACCTGGACATGGTATGGACGACTTTGAAGTTGGTAAGAAGCACGGTCTTCCAATATTCTGTCCGGTAGGTTCTGACGGCCGCTACACAGAAGAAGCAGGCGAATATGCAGGAATGCACATCCGTGAAGCTAACAAGGTAGTCATCGAGGATCTTCTCGAGCGTGGAAACCTCCTCTCAGAAGGCACCATAGAGCACAGGTACGGACACTGCTGGCGTTGTAAGACACCTATCATCTATCTTGCTACCGAACAGTGGTTCATCAAAATAGGTGAACTCAAGGAGCAGATGCTTGAAGAGATAGCACAGGTAAAATGGTATCCGGAATGGGCAGGGTCAGCAAGGTTTAAGGACTGGGTTGAGGGAGCACGTGACTGGTGTGTTTCCCGTCAGAGATACTGGGGTATCCCGATACCGGTATGGAAGTGTAACAGCTGTGGCAGGATGCACGTAGTAGGTACCAAGGAAGAACTTCAGAAAATGTCCGGTGTCAGCGATGATGTCGAACTTCACAGACCATATGTGGACGAGATTCTGCTTGATTGCGAATGTGGCGGCAAGATGAAGCGTGTTGAAGACGTTTTTGATGTATGGTTTGATTCAGCTGTAGCTTCATGGGCAACACTCAGATTCCCACAGCAGCAGGAAGATTTCGACAAATGGTGGCCAGCTGACTTCATCACAGAAGGACAGGACCAGACACGTGGATGGTTCTACTCGCAGCTTGGTGCAAGTATGGTTGCATTCGGTAGAGCACCTTACAAGAGTGTGCTCATGCACGGTTTCACCCTTGATAGTGAAGGCAAGAAAATGTCAAAGAGCCTTGGAAATGTCGTAGCCCCCGGTGATGTAATAGAGCAGTTCGGTGCTGACACCCTGCGCAGTTTTGTATTATCTTCAAGTGCTCCGTGGGATGATCTTAAATTCGTAAGCAGTGAACTGGGTAATATCAACAGGACAATCAACATTCTCTGGAATGTTTACCGTTTCCCATTACCTTACATGGTGCTTGACAAATTTGATCCGGCAAAGGTTTCACTTGAATCCGTGAAACCACATCTCCGTAAGGAAGACAGATGGATTCTTTCAAGGGCACAGTCACTTGTTGCTGAGGTTGACGATGCCATGTCAAAATGCACATTGCACAGGGCACTTAGATCTATCAACGAATTCGTTCTTGAAGACCTTTCAAGATGGTACATCCAGCTTATCAGGCCAAGGACATGGGTAGAAGCTGATGACCCGGACAAGCTTGCAGTTTATCGTGTACTCTATGACGTATTCGTACTGACAGCAAAGGTAATCGCACCATTCATGCCACATCTGGCAGAGGAAATGTACCAGAACCTTGTCAGGAATGTCAATCCTGATGCACCGGTCACAATTCATATGAACGACTGGCCACAGGTCGATGAGAGTCTTGTTGACAGGGAACTTGAAGCTCACATGAGTATGGTTCGCTCAATTGTAGAATCTGCATCCAATGCCCGCCAGAAGGTCGGAAGAAAACTCAGGTGGCCTGTATCACGCATAGTTCTCAGTCCTGTAAACCAGCAGGCAGCAGATGCGGTTACAAATCTAAAGTCCGTCCTTATGGACCAGACAAACTCAAAGGACATCGTGCTTACAGGAGTAGGAGAATCCTGGGATGAACTTGGATTTGAGGCAAATCCAGATCCCGGAAAGATAGGACCGGTATTCAAAGGCGATGCTGGCAAGGTCATTGGTGCAATAAAGCAGGCAGATGTCATACAGCTTAAGAAGGCACTTGCTCTGGAAGACCAGTTCGAACTGGAGATTCCTGGTGGAACTGCCATTATCAAGCCTGAAATGGTCAACTTCGTGGAAACCCTACCGGAAATGGTTGCAAGCGCTGAGTCCAGTGCCGGTATAATCTATGTGGATGCAAACCTGACCCATGCGATCGAATCCGAAGGTTATACAAGGGAAGTAATCCGCAGGGTGCAGGACATGAGAAAAGAACTCAATCTTGCAGTCGATGATAACATCAAGTCCCACATACAGATCAATGATGAAAGGGTGCTTGACCTTGTACTTGACCGCGAGCAGTTCATTGCAAAGGAAACCCGTGCGAATGTCCAGGTCATCGGCCTTGATGTTGACACGGCAGGTTCACTTGAAAAAGACTGGGATGTCGAAGGCATATCCATGACCATCGGCATTACAAAAGTAAACTGAGGTTATAATGGACTTCAATGAATGGGAACCCATTTACGAGTCCATACTAAAGGACATGGGCTTTAGCAGGGAAGAAGATGAGCAGGCAGCTCTTCTCCTCTCTGCTATGCTTAATGCGTTTAATTCTGCAGATATTTCTGAATTGAAATCTCTTATTGAAGGAAAGGATGCTCTTATTTGTGGAAACGCTCCTGTACTTCCACAGGAACTCAAACTAATAAATCCCGATGATTTTGTTATAATAGCAGCTGATGGAGCGACTGCTGTGCTGGTTGACAAAGGAATAATTCCTGATGTTATAGTGACCGATCTTGATGGCGATGTTGAAAAAGAGATTATTGCCAACAAAGCAGGTTCAATAATGGTAGTGCACGGACATGGGGACAACGTTGACAAACTCAATGCCTATGTTCCAAAACTGAATAGGATAATAGGTAGCACACAGGCTGCTCCACTGGAAAATGTTTTTAACTTCGGTGGCTTCAGTGATGGAGACAGGTGTGCGTATCTGGCAAAGGAATTCGGTGCGGCCAGTATAACTCTTATCGGTTTTGATTTTGATGATGAGAATGTTGACCCTATTAAGAAGAAAAAGTTGAAATGGGCTCGCCTGCTTATTGAAAAATTGAACAAGTAAGTCTGTTAAAACTCAATTTATCTTTTTTCTAAGTTACTTGCAGGTATCGTTTTATCAGAATCTATTTATATTTTCGTTATAAATATCTACAGGAGTTGCATGCAAACACTGGTAATCTGTATTGACAGGGATAACGACCTTGGGGACAAAGCAAACGTACTTGCTCCTCTTATAGGCAGGGAAGCAAACATAGAGGCAGCAGTGAAACTTGCAACGGCAGACCCCGAAGATTCAGACACAAATACGATTTTCGGCGGAGTCAAGATACTTGACGAACTGCTGGAAAAAGGAGTAGATGCAGAGATAATCACCCTTGCGGGAGACAAGAACATCGGTATTATCTCCGATCAGAAAATAGCAAACCAGCTAGATATATTATTAAAAAAATTCCCTGCAGAATCTGCCATATTCGTTTCCGATGGAGCAGAGGATGAAACGCTTCTTCCGATTGTCCAGTCAAGGATGAAGATTGATTCTGTCAGGCGCATCGTAGTAATGCAGAGTGCAAATCTTGAAAGCACTTACTACATAATCAAACATGCATTCAATGACCCGAAAATATCCCAGACATTCTTTGTCCCGGTGGGTCTTGCGGCTCTTATCTATGCATTCTTCCTTCTCATTGATTATTCACAGGGCGCCATAATAGGAATTCTGGCAGCTGTGGGTCTTTACATGCTTTACAGAGGTTTCAGTGACACAGTAGACCCTTACTGGGAAAAACTGAAAGATTCCTTCTATTCAGGCAGGCTGGCATTTTTCACATATGCAACAGCAGTAATCCTGATGGTCATTGCCACATTAGCAGGATTGATGGATGTGTGGAATCTTTATACCTCACAGGGAATATGGTATTACGGAATTATTCCACTGATCACATCTTTCATTAACAGTACTATATGGATATATGTCCTGGCAATCCTGTTTGCAGATGCGGGTAAAATCATAGATTGCAAACAGCATTCAGAACCAACAGGTAAGTATCTTGTCCCTGCATTCTTTGTCCTGTCATTAGGTTTCCTTCTGTGGGGAGCAACACGTTATCTTATATCCATGAATCCGGTGATAAGTGGAACGGAAGCGGACCTGCATGCAGGCATGCAGATATTTGTATATTCCATTGTATTTGCCATAATGCTTGCACTTGCAGGAATCAGAGTTTCCAGCAAATCTCAGGAAACAGGAAAAGGACAAAAGTCAAAAAGGTAGGAATATGCAGGAAAAAACAATCAATTGTATAGCATCTCCCGATAGTTCCCTGGATTATAAGGAAGATATACAGAAGTACAGGGATCTGAACCTCCAGGCTGCTTTAATAGGTGGTGTTGCATTTCCATCCGAAGCTAAGTCTGAGGAGTTAATGGTCAGTACTCCCTATGGCGATGTTACCGTGTATCTCTGTAATATCGGAGAGAAGAATGTTGCACTATTGCCCCGGCATTCCGGCAGCAATGGCCATCTTCCACCCCATATGATCAATTACAGGGCTAACATTTATGCTATACATGAACTTGGTATTTCGAGGGTAATTTCCACAAATTCAGTGGGAACAATGAAAAATCATCCCATTGGAAGTTTTTTCCTGCCGGAAGATTTTCTGGATCTGACACGTATCCGTCCATCTACATTTTACAATGACAGGACTGTCCATGCCGATGTAACTGAACCTTACTGTCCTGAGATAAGAAAACTAATGGCTGATTACCTTGAAAGTAACAATATAGGCTATTCAGAAGGCGTTTATGTCTGCACCGAAGGACCACGTTTTGAGACAAGGGCCGAGATACGCATGATGAGGCAATTCGGTGATGTTGTTGGTATGACAGGTCTGCCTGAAGTGGTTCTTGCAAAGGAAATGAGCATGTGTTATGCTTCCATCTGCACAATTACCAATAATGCCTGTGGTCTTGGTAACGGAAAAACCACTGTCAGTGATGTCCTTGATACGCTTGACAAAATAAAGGAAAGATTACAGGACATCCTGGCCAACGTTATTTGTGCACTCCCTGAAAGTCCGTCATGTAATTGCAGGTATGCATGTTCTGACGCTGAACTTTAATTCTTAATTCTGCAATACTTTCCAATAAATACTAATCAGGCAATATCCCTTGAAGTATCGATCTGGACACCCTCGCCTATCTTAAACTTAATGATCTCAGTGTTGGGTATCATTCCTCTTATTTTAGGTATTGCCAGTTTACTTACTACTTTGTCTGCTCCCTGGTCAAGCATGGATTCGAATATAACGTCACATAGACCATAAATAAAAGCCTGCAGGCTTTCATTGGTATTACCGGTCGACCCGTACAGGTAACTGAGGCAATTTAGTTCCTTTGTTGTTTCATATATGACATTAACCAGCTGTTTTATGAGTCCCTTGTTAGCTGTGAGTCCGGTAAAGAAACAAAACGAATCAAAGATTATATTCACGTCCTCGCCATTGGAGTCATTAGCAATATTACGCAGGTTGTACTCGGTAAACTCTATGATCTTTGCATCCATTAGTTCGTTATTTAAGTTATCGGATATCTCTCCACATGAAGTGCAGTAATACTCACTGTAAATGTCTACGAAAATTATGTTCGAAGGATCAAAACCAAGGTTTATCACGTCATTCAGTACGAATCTTGGTCTTCTGCTGGTTGTGAAATAATACGTTTTCCTGGACTGGGTGAACTGGTAAAGGAAAACCTCTGACATAGAACGGGAATCTGCCGAGAAAAAAGTAAGTGAACCTGCCGGTAATCCTCCTCCCAGTGTCCTGTCCAGAACTAATATGCCGGTAGATTTTAGTTGGACACCTTTATGGATAACCTGGTTTTTATCCGGGTTCTTGATGCTGTCATACAGAGAGTTTTCAGCATTTCCTCTGGATTCTTTGGCAACAGGAGTAGCGTTTTCGTTTTCGAATATGTTTTTAGGATCCAGCATAATATGTCCTCTGCTTTGTTCATATTTATATAGTATTTGATATTATAAAACTCTTGTTTAACGGTTTAGATAATATGAAATAATATGTGCAGAGTTGTGCCTCTTTTTTTAGTACCAACAGTTTTTATAAACTGGAAGTCATCAATGAGCAGCAATGACGCTCTGGATACTTGCAAGCCCTGAAAGGTCAAAGATAATTATTCTGCCTATACGGGATAAAAAGAAAGTCCCTCTTTTTGTCGGTGAACTCATACTGAGACATACTGATGCAGGTCCCCGCCCTCATAAATTCAAGGTAAAAAATGATGGAAAAGGAGAATACAGGCCGCCTTCTGAATTCATAGATCTTTTAAGGATAGCTGACCGCATTATGATAGCAAAGGGCGGTGATGAAAAGCAAACTTCAGAGTTTGTTGAGATGCTTCAGGGATTTCAGCTCAGTGCAGATGTCGTTAATGCATGCAGGTTCTGTCTTTTGAAGGACAGGTTCAATTTCCTCAACAGACGTTCCATAAGATATCACAGGGATAAGATTTGTGAGGAATGTGCCAGGGACGAGCTTTACAGGATGCTCAAGAGTTCTCAGGTAAATTATGCTGATGAAGCCTGCCAGAGATTCGAAGAAATAATGCTCAAAACAAAGGACCTTGACCGCACTATGGCCATGGTGAGTCCTGAAGACCTTGACAGGGAACTTACAAAGTTTGATTCCATTGCGGCAAACACTGAGGTTCCTAAAGGTAAGATAAAAGACCTGCCGGTTCACAAAAGTTTCAAAAAGATACTGCTTGCAAAATCAGAAACTCTTCTGCCGGTACAGTCATTGTCTGTAGAGAATGGTCTTTTTAAAGGTCAGAACCAGCTTGTAACTTCCGTGACAGCTACCGGTAAAACCCTGATAGCAGAATTGGCAGGTATTGAGAACATTTTACGTAAAAAAGGGCGTATGCTATACCTTGTTCCTCTTGTGGCCCTTGCAAACCAGAAATATGACCAGTTCACAAAACGTTATTCTCCAATTGGACTGAAGACATCCATCAGGGTTGGCAGTGCCCGAATCAAGACGGCAAAAAATGCTTCCATGAAAAAGACACTGGATTCTGATATCATTGTGGGAACGTATGAAGGTCTGGATTACCTGTTAAGGACAGGCAGTGCTGATCTTCTCGGGAAGATAGGTACTGTAGTCATTGATGAAGTGCACACTATTGAAGATTCTGAAAGGGGACACCGGCTTGATGGTGTTATTGGCAGGTTGAAATATGTTGCACCCGGTGCCCAGTTCATCTATCTTTCAGCTACGGTGGCAAAACCGAAGTTGCGTGCAAAGCAGTTTGGTGCAAGACTTGTAGAGTATGAGTATCGCCCTGTGCCAATTGAGAGACATCTTATTCTGTGTCCAGAGTATTCCAAGAATAAGATCATGACCCGGCTTGTGCGGGAAGAATTTGCCACTACCTCGTCAAAAGGGCACAAAGGACAAACTATTATTTTTACAAATTCACGAAGGAACTGCCATCGTATAGCTGAAGCACTTCCGATCTCCGCTGCTCCCTATCATGCAGGTCTTACAAGTCAGGAAAGGAAAAAGACTGAGATTGCCTTTCTTAAAGGAAGATTGCCTGTTGTGGTTACGACCGCTGCACTTGCTGCAGGAGTTGACTTTCCGGCTTCACAGGTAATATTTGAGTCCCTGGCAATGGGTATTGAATGGCTTACAATGCAGGATTTCCTCCAGATGCTTGGACGTGCAGGAAGGCCGGATTATCATGACCGTGGTGAGGTTGTGTTACTGGCTGTTCCGAATAAGAAGTATTCAGGTGATAAGGGTGATACTGAGGATGCTGTTGCCCTGAAACTGCTTAAGGGTGAGATGGAACATACCAAAGTAGAATACGGGGAAGACGAACAGCTTGAGGAGACACTTGCTTCGGTTGCTGTGACTTCATCAAAGAAAGACCTGGAGAAGATTCACTCGTCTATGCTGGCAGATTTTAATGTTAATTATCTGCTTGGAAAGCTTGCCAAAAATAAGTTCATCCACAAAAAGGGAGACTTTGTTTCTCTTACTAAATTCGGTAAGATTGCAGCAGGACATTTCCTTTCTGTTTCAAAGGCATTTCTGATACGTGATTCTGTTCTTGTGGAGCAGGACCCTATTGTAACTGTTTCTAATCTTGAATTCTTTGATTCGGTTTATTATAAATACGCGAATCGTATTTCTTCGGCCCTGAATGTGAACCTTCCTTCAAGGGTGTTCCAGGGTGCTTCTCTGGATATCCTTTTTGAAGGGGAGAACATGGATAAACTGGATATTACCCTGCGTGACCAGTTATTTGAATTTGCGGCTGATTTCCTCACATGCAACTGCCGTGATTCTCCCTATTGCGGCTGTGCAGAACGTAAGTTCTCTGAAAAGGTCATTTCTATAAGGGTCGAAGGGTATGAGCCTGAAGGCATTGTGAAGAAACTGGAGCACCTTTATGGTGTTACAGCTTATCCGGGTGATGTCCTGGGTTATCTTGACAATGTGGTGCGCAATCTGGAGGCTGTGGAGATGATAGCAGCAGCTTATTCCAAGCATGACATAGCTGCAAAGGCAAGAAATCTGAGAAAACTTGTAGAAGGATAAATGAATTAGTTTTACTTTCTCCTGTGGGTATGAAAAATTATAATAGTTATGCAGGCAGATAAGACTGCTGAGAGGATTTGATAATATATACAAAGAAAAAAACGAAGGTGTTGCGATGAATGATAAACCGGAAAAAGTTAATAAAAAGAAGAGTGTAAGGATTGAGCTTCATAAGCCAGAGGATTTTAAGCAGGTTTATTCAATTGGTGCTGTGGGCGGACACAGTCCTTATGACTTCAGGATTGGCTTCTATAATGACATGCCTATGGCAAGAGACAATGCCGGAGAACAGGTCATACAGAGAAGACTTGAGACCGAGGTAATTATGTCACCTCTGGCAGCTGTGGAACTTGTGCGCTGGTTGAATCAGCATATACAAAACTATGAGGCTGCATTCGGTCCGATTGCAAAGCCGCAGATGGGTGTTAAGAAAAAGCCTGAGGCCGTCCAGGACAGTACTGAGATACAGGGGTACATGTGAACTGTAAAGACTTTAGCCAGGAGTTCTCAAGGGCTTGAATAGGTACATACCTATTCTTTATTTTAAAAGAATTGAATGTCAGTCAATGTTTCAGTGAAAATAGATTCGAAAATTTGGTAACGAATTAGAAGAACTGAAAATATACATTTAACTGATTTAACATGCAATAATAGTGTTCAGGCGAAAATAGCAATAGAATCAACTCTTGCGGTTCCTTTCCGAGTCCAGTAACCGCAGTTTTCACAATACTGGATATTTTCATTTTCATTCAATCTGGAATTACATTCTGGGCAGGTTTCCAGTTTATTCATTTTTCCCATCATTTTTTTAGTCCCCTTTCTCTTTTTAGTGAGTGACCTTTCACTTAGTGTTCATATTATTTATAGTTAGTACATGAGATACTATATATTATGTTTTAGAGTTATGATTATATATTGATACTATGTCCTAACTAAATACTAGCAAATTGTTAACCCTTAAAAATTCACAAAAGAAAGTAGTGAAGGCACTCTCCTCCATCTGATTAATTTTTCGACATCAGTATATATGTACAACATATCCAACAGTTTAGAACGATTTATAAAAACTTAAATATCATTTCAGTTAATCTCACAAGCAAGGCACGGTGACATGCGTAAAACATGTCTTTGGCGGGAACTCGCATACCAACCAAGATTAACTGAGGGGTGCACGTGCCTTTTTGTAACTACATGCGTGTAGCTCATTTTTTCAGTAAAGAATATTATGACTCAGTAGAAATCCTGCCATTAAAAATTAAAGGGAGCCTTGTAAATTGATTTATCGTAAGTCATGAATAACTTGAGTGAAACCGAAGGGACCGGCGAAGCCGGCGTTTTCACACAACAAGAAACAAAACAATCTGCAAATACCCTGTACTTTCTTCTCAGGAATCACGTAGAATTCTCTGCATAAATGCAATAGTCTTTGTAATTATCTTCTGTGCAGAATCATAGGAATGGACCGCCTTCAGTGGGTGATCACTTTGTTTTTAGCTTGAAGGTTCTTTTTATGGAATGAAAAAGAACAATGATTGTGTCACTCAGCTAAACAGGAATTCTACAGAGCCAATATTACCTTCAATTTTATAGCAAATTACATATAAAATTATGTTATTTAATATTGAAGCGGGATGATTCGCGAACCTGATTTTTAACTTACTAACCCACTTCCTCATTAGTATTAGCAGATTATACAAGCACTTCAATTCCTTTTATAATGCTACCTTCTTATTTGACTAACTTTTAATTGTTCAGGCAGATTTATTTCTGTTATCTTCCAGTTGTGAATTCAAGTTTTAAACCGAGCACTTTTATAAATACGTATATATAGTTTAATTTTCATAGGTATACTATTGTTTTTTATGGGTAGGGAATGAGATTATGTTATTAGGTAAGCACAGTATTAATTGGATTGTAATGTGTGTAACAATTACACTTTTAGCTATCAGTTTTGCTTCGGCAGCCACTCTTACTGTAGGTTCAGGAGAAACTTATACTACTATAAGTGCTGCAATTTCAGCAGCATCAAACGGTGACACGATTCTTGTTAGCGATGGAATTTATAGTGAATCAATGACAGTAAATAAAGAACTGAATATTACTTCAATCAATGGTTCCACTACAACTACTATCAGCTCAGGATCATCTAATGCGTTTTCTATAAGTGCAAATAATGTTAGTATCAATGGATTCAGCATAGTAGGTTCTGGATCGGGTATTGGTCTTTATATATACCAACGATCAAATTGTACATTTGCTAATAATAATGTTTCAAATGTAGACTTCGGTATCCGTTTTGATTGGGCTCATAATAATACAATATTTAATAATACAATTTCTGATGTTGATGATTATGGCACATATCTTTATGAATCAAATTATAATAATTTCACTGGAAATACGGTAGATAACAGTGATGATTATGGACTTTACTCTTACTCAAGTGACCATACTACTATAAGCAGAAACAACATGACCAATAATCACGATGATGGTTTTTACTTATATGATTCTCCATATGCGAATATAACTTTCAATAACTTACAACATAATTATGACTACGGAATACGAATCTATTCATCAAATTCATGTGTTCTACTGAACAACAGTGTAAATTCCAGCAATTATGGTATTCATCTGGACGGCTCAAGCAATGCAGTTCTTGAAAATAATACAATGTATTCTAACAGCAACAATTTTGGAGTTGATAATGGTTATTCACATACAGTAGATACCAGTAATCTTGTTGATGGTAAACCTGTTTATTACTGGACAAGCCAGTCTGATTCCCAGATTCCTTCTGATGCAGGTCAGGTATATGTGATATCATCAACTAACATAACAGTAAGAGATCTTGTTTTATCAGATGGTTATGATGAGATTCTATTTTACAACACTATTAATTCCACAATTGAAAATGTAACTGTATCCAGTGGAGTAAATGGTGTACGTTTGCAATCTTCAAATAATAATACAATTGCAAACAGCACATTTGGAAGCGGCAACAACTACGGACTTTTCCTTGATGAGTACAACCATTTCAATAACATAACTAACAACACTGCAAATTCCAATACATATGGTATTTATCTCTGGAACTCTGAAAGAAACCTTCTGGAAAACAACACAATGACTTCAAATAATTATAATTTTGGAGTTGATGGTGTTGACCTGCCCGATTATATTAATTTTGTAAACACAAGCAATATTCTGGATGGGAAACCAATTTATTACTTAATAAACCAATCTAACGTGGAGTTTGCTGCTGACTCAGGTTACGTCTGTGCAGTTAATTGTACTAACATGACTGTGACAGATCTGAGTTTCTCTGATGGGTATGACATGGTATTCTTTGCATACACCAACAATTCTCTTGTGGATAATGTGACTTTTACAGATGGATATAATGGAGTTCGTACGTTCCATTCATACTACAACGAAATCCATAATGTTACTGGAATTAGTAACGATGGAAGTAGCATTTTCCTTGATGAGTCAAATTACTTTAACAATATAAGTCTGAATAATCTGACAGATTCATCAAATGGTATCCGCCTTTACCAGTCCAGCAATAATGAAATTCTAAGAAACAATGCTACATCTGGTGGTTACGGTATTAATCTGGAATATTCATCCAATTCAAATAATGTTACTTACAATGACCTGAGTAGTAATTCCAACGGCATTTATCTTTCTTCTTCAGATTACAATGAATTAGATGACAATAATATGAATTCAAATTCAAATGGTATCTATTTGTATTCTTCTTCCGACAGTAATAATGTCACTAATAATACTATCTCTTCCTCGAGTTCATATGGTATCTATTTCTATTCATCTTGCAATTCTAATGTAATAATAGACAATACCATCTCTTCTTCGAGTTCAAGTGGAATCTATTTCTATTCATCTTGCAATTCTAATGAAATATCAGATAATAATATCACTTCTTCTAGTGGAAATGGTATCCATTTCTATTCATGCTCTCTAAATGACATTACTGGAAATAATTTAACAGGAAACAATAATTATGGCGTTTTCTTGAACAGATGTTCAGGAAATGAAATAATTGATAATATAATTAATTCCAATACAAGAGGTATTTATTTAGATTCATCAAGTTCTAACTTGGTGGATGACAATAGAATTATTGACAATACTTACGAAGGAGTTACTCTATATTCATACAATAACTACGCATCTAATACAAATACTGTTATCAACAATACAATTACCGGCAATCGTGATGGTGTCTATATGTACATATCTTCTAATCCAGTCTCTTATTCAGGAAGCTGTGATAACAACGATATATCACAAAATAACATAAGTGACAATTCACGATATGGTGTCTATTCTTATTCATACTATGATGATAATACATGTGACTACAATTCGTATACAGATAATATCATTACCGGAAACACACAGTATGGTATTTATCTTTACAAGGATCAGTATGCTACTATTGAGAATAATACTATTAGTGATAACTCCAATCACGGTGTTTATCTTGTAAGTAACCAGCATCCGATTATTGAGGGTAACACTATAAGTGACAACTCAAATTATGGTATTTTTGCTGATATGTGTGAAGATTATACTCTTACCGATAACACCGTCACCGGTAGTACGGTTGGAGTATATGATAACAGCACAGGAAACAGCACACTGTTGACCAATACTCTTACAGGTAATGCTCAGTATGGCTTCTATTCAAATGATTCATTGAACCTTGTTGTCAGTAATCAGACATTTACAAGTGGTTCATTGGAGATAACATTTGATGTTAACAACACTGAAACCACTATTAATGGAACTGATACTAATTCAACAGCTCTGTCAGGTAAGGAGAATGTTTTCGGTTATCTTGAAATTAATTCGTCCGATAATATGACAATCTCATTCTTCTACAATGATTCTGCAATGAGCAATACTACTGAGCTAACACTTGATCTTTATAAGTTTGTCAATAGTAGCTGGGTAGCTGTAAGTAATACTACTCTGAATGCAAGCCTGAATTACCTGAGTGTTAATATTACTGATTTTGGCACATTCGGACTCTTCAAGGATCCTGAACCAAGTACCAGTACAACTACTACATCAAGTTCGAATGATGGTTCTGTATCCCAGCTTGCAAGAGAAATACAGAGGATAACAACCTATCTTTCAGTAAATACTGATGGTGAAGTCCGCGCGGACACAATGGCAAAATCCACAGATTCCAGTACAACAATCACTCTTTTCAAGGGCACAAAAGCTGTTGACCCTGAAGGCAATGCTGTAAACAGGATTACTGTTAACAGAGTAAGTTCTCTGTCAGTGAATACTCCTTCTGGTATTAGTGATAAAGGTATCTACGTGAATTTTGGACCTCCAGGAACAAGTTTCAATAAGGCAGTAATGATCTCTATTGACTTTGACCCTGCAGACTTCTCAGGTGTGGAAGCTCCGGTTATATACACTTATTCCGAAGACGCTGATGAGTGGATTTCTTTGCAAACATCAGCAGATTGGGAAACTGGCAAAGCAACGGCTTATACTACTCACTTCTCAGTCTATGCATTGTTTGGCGAAGACAGTGAAGAAAAGGAAGTAGCCACTCCGATTACTGAAGAAACACCCCAAAATGCTGAAAGCTCTGTAAATGAAGATCAGGATACTGAAACAGAAGAGTCTAATGGTCTGGGTTATCATTACTGGGTACTTAATCTGGCGATAATCATTGTGGCAGCGGTTTTTGTGATAAGGCACCAGAAAAAGTAGGTGAATATATAATCCACTTACTTTTTGACTCTTTTACCTTTTCTTCCTTTATTTTCTAATTTTTGATCTATAATAAAATGCACAAACCTGTTCTTTGATTTTTGACATAGATCAGGGTGATTCAACATGGTTTTATTCTAATCCACATCTTTAATCGTAAATGTAAAAATACTACCTTTTTCTTCTCTGCCCTCAACCCATATCTTTCCATCATGCATTTCTACAAACTGTTTAGCAAGAGCAAGTCCAAGTCCGGTTCCTCCAAATTCACGTTTATTTGAAGAATCTGCCTGTGTGAATGGATTGAAAATACTTTCCTGCATATTCTCCGTGATTCCGATACCGGTATCTGAAACAGTGATTGTGATCTCATTATCATTTTTTGTGGAGCTGACAGAAACCTTCCCATTTTGCGGAGTGAATTTGATGGCATTGCTTAGCAGGTTTAACATTATCTGTTTGAACTTCATCCTGTCAGCCGACATTTCCTGAACTTCAATATTATTGATTATTCCAAGGTCTATATTTTTCTTTGATGCCATTGGATATACAGACAATCTGATCTCCTCCATAATATCAGAAATGTTGAACACTTCACGTTTCAGTTCCATTTTCCCTGCTTCCACTTTTGACAGGTCGAGAATATCGTTGATGAGGTCAAGAAGATGCCTTCCACTATTGTTAACATGCTGCACATGTCTTTTTTGTTTGTCGTTCAGTTCTCCGAACATCTCATCATTCAATATATCCGAAAAACCAATGATTGCTGTAAGTGGTGTCCTCAGTTCATGGCTCATATTGGCGAGGAACTCGGATTTCATTCTGTTGTTCTCTTCAGCGAGCATTTTTGCTTCTATAAGGGAATATTCAGCATTTTTACGTTCTGTAATATCATTTACAAACATAATGAACCGGCCATCAGAAAGCCTGGCCGAATCGATCCTCATCCAGACACCAGTTTCATTCTTTCTCATAATGAACAATTCTGCACTGGCCAGCCCTTTTGTCTTCAATTCATGATAAGCTTGAATAGCCCTGCTCCGGGATTCAGGAGCCACGTAGGAATACACACTCACCCCTATCAATTCATCTTCTGAAAAACCAGTTAAAATACATGCGGTTTCGTTCACTTCATCAAAAGTGTCATTTTCATTTACTATGAATATCCCGTAAGGTGCATTCTCGATGTACGTGCGGAATTTTCTTTCGCTTTCCAGAAGTGCGTCTTCTGCCATTTTCTTCTCAGTTATATCATGATAATTGAATAGTAGTCCACGGATCGCAGGTTCATCCAGCAAATTAATTCCGGTGAATTTTATCCATTTGTAAGTATTATCTTTACAGCGGTATCTGATATTTGAGGAAGCACTTTCTCTCTTTTTCTTTAAAATAGTCATGAAAAAGTCTTTTGTGAGTTCCTGGTCCTCAGGATGTATGTAATCAAATAATTCTGTGTCAATAAGATCGTCAGGTTTCCAGCCAAACCATCTTTCAATGTTTGCACTTTTGTACCTGATAACTCCGTTCTCATCTGCAATTGCAATGACATCAGAAATGTTTGCTATCATTGCAGCCTGTTTTTGCTCACTCTCGCGAAGCGCTTTTTCCGACAGTTTCTGCTCAGTTATATCTTTTATCTCTGCCACTCTAAAATATTTTTCTTTGTAGGGTATAATTTTCCCCTGTATTCTGGCAGGATAACTTGTCCCGTCTTTTTTCAACATCGTAATATTATAAGGCTCTTCGTTTCCTGAACTTATCTTGTTCCTTACAACTTCCCTGGACTCTTCTGCAATTAAGGCATAATTGCTCATTCCAATGAGTTCGTCATGCGAATAACCTGTTATATCAGAAAAACCCTGGTTGACATCAATTATGAATTCATTATCATGTATTACAATACCACCAAAAGAAGCATTATGCAGCGCCTTGAACCTCTCTTCACTTTCAATTAATTCATTTTCAGAATCTTTACGTAAAAGAGCTTCACCAATACCATCGGCAACAACTCTCAGGAGATTGATGTCATCTCCATGCCACCTGCGCTCTTCAGTACAGTCATCAAAGCCGATAAATCCCCAGTTTTTCTCTCCGGCAAAAATGGGTATTATCAATACGGAAAGAATTCCCTGTTCTTTAAGGAGGGACTTTTCAGGCTCTTCCAGTTCTTCAACGATATGTACATAATTTTCTTTAGAACTCAGAACTGAAAGCAGTGTTGGACCACCTTCCGAATATGAGAGATGCTGTAGTTCGGGATTGTCTATCTGGGGCTCAATTCCTTCAGAAACCACTTCATATATCTGGGACATGCAAAGTCCCAGTTCAGGGTCATCTTCATTCCTGAATACGTATGTCCTGCTGTTATTTACTGTGCGGTGAACTTTTTGCAGTATGTATGGAATTATTTCATCTATGTTTTCGGGCTCCTGCAACAAACGCATACATTCAATTGTTGTCAGTTCATAATCGATTCTTTTTTTGAGTAATGACTCAGTCTCAAGTAAATTTATTCTTGATTCACCTAGCTCTTTTATTTTCGGATTGAGATAAACAAATAGCAGAAAACCAGTTGTTATGACAAAAAACATGCCTTTATAGGTCTGGAATTGAATATATGCAGTCGGATCTGTTATGATCCGGCTAAGCATCGTATCTGAACCTAATATCCATAAACTGGCCAAAAATAAATACAACAGTGAAACTTTTAGTGCCAGATAATTGCTCGTTTTGAGATTTGATATTAGTTTCATTTGATTCATGTTCCTGCTACTTACATCTTTAATCATTTGGTACAGAATGATTTTTCCAGTTGTAATTGTGAAAAGAATATATGTACGTTAGATATATATTATTCACCATTAACATACCATATGTTTTATCAAAGTACGCTGATTCCCAGATGCTTTTGAATCAACAACTTTAAGCATTTAAGCTTAATATGCCCTTTAGATATGGTTCTGATCAATGAATTTCTGATATCCGGAATACTTCTGGGATTTGCTTCTGGCATATCACCGGGTCCACTGCTGGCCATGACTATCTCAGAATCTCTTCAGCATGGTTCCCGTGCAGGAATAAAAGTTGCAGTATCGCCTTTTATAACGGACATCCTTATTGTTTCAGTAATTCTGCTTTTTCTGATGAAGTTTGAAAACTACGATCCTGTGATTGCTATGATAAGTCTGGCAGGTTCTTTTTACCTTATTTATCTGGGAATCTCATCCCTCAAAACGAAAAGTATTGACATCGAAATTGAAACGGTTAAAACAGATTCTTTGAAAAAAGGAGTTATTGTGAATTTTCTCAGTCCTCACCCTTATCTCTTCTGGATAGCAATAGGCGGTCCAATATTATTCAAAACTCTGGATGCTGGTGTTTCTTCATCATTCCTGTTTGTTGCAGGTTTCTACGCCCTGCTGGTTGGCTCAAAAATAGTTATTGCAATGCTGGTAGGAAGATCCAGAAATTTCCTGAGGAGCAACTATTACCTCTACATAATTCGTTCATTGGGGATTGTTTATGTTGTTTTTGCATTTTATTTTCTGAAGCATGGACTGGAATTGCTGGATTTATATTAATATATTAAATAAATATAAGAAATATTGAATAATTTTAAGTAGTTACATGATTAATGTCTATTTATGAATTATTTGAAATTACTCATTGTACTATTAATATGTCTGTTTTTTTCATGTATCGGTTGCATAGATAATACTAATTCTAATACTGAAGCTGAAATAGATTCTGGGATAAATGCTGACTCAGTAGAAGAATACAACATTGCAACTGCAAACAATGCTTTTGCATTTGATATGTACGATAACATCAAAACCGATACTAATACAATATTCTCACCTTACAGTATCTTTACTGCCATTGCAATCTGTTATGATGGTTCTGGAGGTTCCACACAGGAACAACTGTCTGATGTATTCTATTATCCTCTTGATAAACAGGTTCTTGAGCAAAGTTCTCAGGACATGATTGCAACGATCAATTCAGGAAATGATCAGTATGCTTTGAATACCGCTAATGCACTCTGGGTTCAGGAGAATTATACTTTAAAGAGTCAATATGTTTACAATGCTCAAACTTACTATGATGGAAAAGTGGAATCAATGGATTTTGTTGGCGAAACTGATAAGTCAAGGCTCACTATCAATAACTGGATAGAGAATAAGACCAATAATAAGATTGTTAACTTGCTGACTGAGGGGGTAATCACTCCAGGTACTAAACTGGTGATTACAAATGCTGTTTATTTCAACGGCACATGGATGACAGAGTTTGAAGAAGCTGCTACAAGAAATAAACCATTCACTCTCTCAAATGGGCAGGTTAAAGATGTCGACACTATGTACATAGATGGCAGATTTAATTATACTGAGGATGAAAGTGCTAGTATGCTGGAGTTGCCATACAAAGGCGATGATATTACTATGTACGTGGTCCTTCCGGCTGAAAATAATATCAGGGAATTTGAAAGCAGTTTCACTCTGGATGAATATAACATGTTGAAAGGTAACATGAACAAAGATAATGTTCTGGAAATATGGATGCCTAAATACACCTATGAGACAAAAGCCCGACTGAATGAACCTTTGCAAGATATGGGGGCCGTTGATGCATTCCATTCAGGTATTGCAGACTTTTCCGGAATATCCGATACGGGTCTGTCAATATCAGATGTCTTTCATCAGGCATATATAGGTGTGAATGAAAAAGGAACAGAAGCCACAGCAGCAACGGGTGTTGTTATGCTCACATCGGGGATAGTTTCTGATATCCAGCTTCACTTTGACCGTCCGTTCCTTTTCTTCATTGAAGACAGGAGAAACGGATGTATTCTTTTCATGGGCAAGGTTGAGGACCCTTCGGCTTCTTCATAAGAATAGAAAATAAAATACCGGAGCTAAATTCCTCCGATAACTATTTTTACTTTGGTGATTTCTTCTGACCACATCTTTCTCCTCTTTCATTGTTTTATTTTTAAAACCAATATGTAGTTAATGCTGTTGACGGGGCTGTCAAAAACTTTGGGGTTGCAGAGCCTGAGCTAATTAATAACAATAAATATATATTATGAAAGTGAATATAGTTTTGTGACAAACTATATAATATCCACTTTCAAATCTCATATTAGCTCAATTCAACTTAAACTAAGCGATTGCATTTCAGGCATTACAAGCTTTGAAGATGCTATCACATCTCAATTATCTTCAACTGAAAATAGGGATATTCACAATGAGAAGGAGCTTGTTCTGCATGCAGACAATCATTTTGACCTCCTTTATCCTTGCTGTCCTGTTTGTGGTTCCAGGAAAGTGATCAAACAAGAATATTACAAACGCAAGCTAAAATTAGCAGAGTTTGGAAGTCAGGTCATTTATGTTCGAAGATACTATTGCAAATTTTGTTCTAAAAAATTCACAACACCTCTTGATTCAATTGTAAAAAAAGGACATCAATATGCCCGAACTTATGAACGCTGTATAGAAAAAACATACGAGACTGGTTATTGTTCATTCAGACATCTACAAAAAATCTTCACATCACTATATGATTGTTCTCCCTCTCACCAGACAATTTATAACTGGATTGCAGAGTCAAACAGAATATCAGTATCAAGCGATGATAATCTTTATTCTGGATACTATTGTTATGATGAACAATATATAATACTGAATGGAAGTCGGTTTTACAGGCTCAGTTTGATAGACTCTGTCCTGAATAAACCAGTAAATGAAAAAATTATGGCAGATATCGAATATGCTACTGTTAAGGGTTTTATTAAAAATGCAGTAGCTTCTAAGCCTCTTCATGCCATTTCAACCGACCACCGAAGAAAATACAAATCAATTATGGATGAACTAAAAATCAAGCATCAGCTTTGCATATTTCATCTGTACAAGCTTATTGGGAAAGATGTGTACAAAAAACTAAAATCAAAATTTATTGGCTCCAGGGAAAAGATCAGCTTATGTTTGGCATTTACAAAGATCAAGGAAGTATTTAGAACATACGATATAAATATCGCAATCAACAGACTTCAAGAGATAATCAGTAATATAGAGGAGATTCCTCAATTACTTCATAAATCAATAGATAAAATTGTAAAAGACTTCGAAAGGTTGACTTGGTTTATGGTGGATGAAATGGTTTCAAAAACAACAAATCCTATTGAGAACTATTATCGACAAACGTTACCAGATTCATTGAAAAGGATATTTAAAACACCAGATGGAATGTTGAACTATTTAAGCGTAAAAAGAGGATATTGGGAGGGGAACATATCCAAAAAAGTTTAACACCAAAGTTTTTGACAGCCTCCTGTTGACAAAACATATATATACACCAATATATAATAGAAAATATAAACTAGTGTGAGGGAGTTTCTATGACAGAATGTGAATTACTTTCAAAATGTGGTTTTTTCAACAAGTACCAGGATTCTAAACAGGCAGCATGCAGTGGCTTTGTTGCAATGTATTGTAAAGGTCCGAAAATGGATTCATGCAAGCGGAAAGCTTACAGAAAAGAAAATGGGGTAGCTCCTCCTGATGACATGATGCCGACAGGTTCAATGGTTGTTAGCTGATTAATTAATCTCTTTTCCAAGGATTCCATTTTGCAGCCATCTTTTGACGAAGATGGATTTCTTTGTTTCTTATTCCATCCTTACTGAGTAAAAACCAGGCAGGTATGCAGCCGTATGCATTATATGTTAACGAATTGTCCTGAGGTGCGTATAAAAGACGGGTGAGATATTCAGGAGGATTCAGAGAAAGAAACACTGCACCTCAGAACAAGTGTTCACTATACCAATGCAATATTATATTTAATACATTTAATAATTTACGGTGTATATTTTTAGAAGCGATCAATCATTTCTGCATTTTCCGCCGTGCATGACGTCCATATATGTAAGTCCCCACTCTGCCAGGGCTTCAGGTACCGGGATGATCGTCTTTCCAAAATCTGTTAATGAATATTCCACTCTGGGTGGGATTTCGGGGTACATCTTTCTAATCACACGCCCGTCATCTTCAAGTTCCCGCAGTTGTTTATCTCCTCACTTCAAGAGCCTTTCCATATCTTCTTCAACTGTGGTGTTGGGTGTTATATTGAACCTTTCCACCAGTACCTTGAGGACATTCGGTGAGACAAATGCCGGAAGTGTCGCACCAAGTGTGATGTCCTGTATCTCAAGTCTCAGAAGAGTGAGCAATACAAGTACTGCTTTTTGTTCGTACCATGCTATATTGTATGAGATCGGCGCTTCATTAACGTCTGTGAACCCAAGTCTTGCCATAAGACCCTGTGCAATAACAATAAGTGAGAATGAATCGTTACACTGTCCTGCATCCAATACTCTTGGAATTCCATCGATCTCGCCAAGGTTAAGTTTGTTGTATCGATATTTTGCACATCCGGCGGTAAGAATAACAGTATCTTTTGGTAATGCTTCGGCGAAATCCGTGTAGTACTGCCTGTTCTTGTGACGTCCGTCACAGCCTGCCATGACAATGAACTTTTTTATTTTCCCTGTTTTAACGGCATCGACGATCTTGTCTGCATTTGATAATACTGAGCTGTAAGCAAAACCGCCCATAATCGTACCTTCTTCCAGTTGTACCGGAGCTTCGCAGGTCTTTGCCTGCTCAATAAGGGCAGAGAAATCTTTCTGACCATTTTCAGCTACAATATGTGTGGCACCATCATAGCCTACCGAACCTGTGGTGTATAACCTGCCAATGTAACTTTCTCCTGGAGGAACTATACAGTTGCTTGTTAGTAATATTGGTCCGTTGAAACTCTCAAATTCCTGTTTCTGGTGCCACCATGAACCACCATAGTTGCCTACCAGATGCTCATATTTCTTAAATTCAGGATACGAGTTTGCAGGAAGCATCTCACTATGTGTGTAGACATCAACACCGGTGCCTTCGGTCTGGTCCAGTAGTTGTTTCAGATCCTTCAGGTCATGACCGCTTACGAGGATGCCTGGATTTATTCTTGTTCCGATGTTTACCTGTGTTGGTTCAGGATTTCCGAATTCAGCGGTATTTACCCTGTCAAGGTCTGCCATTACATCAAAACCTTTTTCCCCACATTTCAGGACCAATGAGATGAGATCCTTATCAGTCAGGCTGTCGTCTGTTGTTGCCACAAGTCCCTCTTCAATAAATGAATTGATCTTCTTATTGGTATTACCAAGCATCATGGCATGGTGTGCATATGCTGCCATTCCTTTGATACCAAAGATCAAGAGTTCCCTTAATGACCTGATATCTTCATCCTCTGTTGCAAGTATGCCTGTATTCCTTTCCGTAAGGTTTTCAGGGGTCAAGGTTGCAATCTCGGGCAGATTTTTCTCATCAAGAGCGTTGTTGTCCAGAAGCTTCTGCTTGATTTCATCCTGTATGCTGAATCCCCTGTCAATGCGTTCCTGAATTCCGCTCTCTCTGAAATCGGTATTAGTTATGGTTGAGAACAGTGCATCAAGCATAAAATCATCAGTGCTGTTCTCAGAAATGTTTGCTTCTCTTGCCTTCTGGTTGTAGAACGCAATGCTCTTAAGCACATAGATGAGATCATCCTGAAGATCTGCAACCTTCCCTTTCTTACCGCACACACCATTCTTTGTGCAGCCTTCCCCGTTCATTGTTTCTTCACACTGGTAGCAGAACATTTTGTCACCTTGATTAGATATGTTCCGCAGGTGTATCTATATACTTTGGTTGATGGGGATTTTAGGATACTTGAGTATATTTTATTAAAAAAACAAACAAGTTTTTCCATTTATTTTGTGAGATTTGCTACAACGAGTTTTCTCTGCAAAAATTTGAAATCTGATGCACACAGATTTAACTTTAAGAGGTGTGTCAGTGGATAAAGAGATCAAAACTTCAATAAAGGTATCAAAAAATGGTCCATACATTGCGAAAGACGTAAAGATTCTCAGGAATTCAAAGGGTGATTTGATTGAGACAAAAACCGTTATGACACTTTGCAGGTGTGGGGGCTCGTCGAATATGCCATTCTGTGATGGAACGCATACAAAGATTGGTTTTTCCGGGGAAAAAGAAGAAGACCGTGTTCCCGACAAAATGGAGACTTTTGTAGGAAAAAATATCAGTATACATCGTAACAGGGGTGCGTGTTGCCATGTAGGTTACTGTGTTCACGATCTGCCTGCGGTTTTCGAAAGGGGTAGAAATCCCTGGGCAGATCCTGATGCTGCAGACCCGGAAAAGATAGCAGCTCTCATCAAATCCTGTCCTTCCGGTGCATTGAGTTATACTATCAACGGAGAATTGAATAAGGATTACTCGCAAGAACCGGAAATCTCGATTATGAAAGACGGACCTTACAATGTCACAGGGATAGAACTTGATGGTTCCGACGGCTCAGTACCTGAAACACAGGACCATTATTCTCTTTGCAGATGTGGAGCCTCCAAAAATAAGCCATTCTGTGACGGCAGTCACTATGATGTTGAATTCAGGGATGAGAAGAATTGAATCTACCTGATGATTTGAAATGGTTTTTAAAAGATAATTATAAGAGCGTAGGCGTTTTGGTCTGAATGCTCATTCATTACTATTTTCTGCCTTGATTCCACTGGCAGGGATGGGCTACCATTAACTTTAAAGCCTATGGGTAGAGACTTGCAAAGTCAGCATTAAGATCATCTATACCCATCTGGGAGTTATCATCATGAAAATACGCGAGCTTATCAGCCAGTATTGCAGCGATACTGAGAAAAAAGGGAATGGAATCACTATCTATACAATCGATGTTCCTGAACCCATAGAGACACCTGAACTGTTCAGTTATCTGAATTATCTGTCTGAGGAACCTTTCAGGAAGATCTGGGCCAGTGATCCTTACAGGATGATAGCAACAGAGATAGATGGCAAATTAACTGTTTACGAACACGTGAGGATGGCAAACTACAGGATACAGTTGGATGACCTTCAGGAAAAATATGAGGTACATAAGGAGGCAGACCTGATAGAACTTGCTGATGCGTTCGCATTCGCCGTTGGTGCACACAATAACAACATGAGGAAATCCGGCACTCTATACATATCGCATCCAATGGATGTAGCGTCCATACTTATCAAAGAGAATGCGCCTCTTGAGCTTGTAATGGCAGGATTGCTCCATGACGTTGTTGAAGATACCGATGTTGACATTGAAACAATATCAAATAAATACGGCCGGCAAGTTGCTGATTACGTGAACGCTGTTACCGAACCGGGAGAGCTAAGGCAGCCTGCAATCGGTAACAAGGCGCAGACCTGGAAGCAGCGGAAGGAACACACCATAAAGGGGATAAAGAATGCGGAACAGAATGTCAAACTTCTCTCATGTGCAGACAAGCTTGCAAATATCAGGGACCTCATCAGTGAACTAAGGATACAGGGAAATAGTTTCTGGAACAAGTTCAATGCACCAAAGGGAGAACAGGAATGGTACTATCGTTCTATGCTGGAAGCTTTCGCTACGGGTCCGCAGAATATAGCAGAAACCCACGCCTACCGTGATCTTAAGGAATGTGTGGAAGAGCTGTTCTCTTAGGCACAAACTTTCAAGAGCTAAAAACTGGATGAACAAGAAAGTACCTTACAAGAAGCAGTCTGTTATGTGGAGTTATGCTTTGTTGTTGAAAATCAGGAAGCTTGCCCAGTATCTTTGTTGAGAAAAGGAAGACTCTTGATTTTATTAAGCCTGCTTACAGTTGAAAGGCAGGATTCAGATGATATGAGGTAAAAGATATTGAGCATATCTTATTCAGACTGGAAGAAAATGGGATTCTCAAAAGGTACTTTACACTACATGAAGAAAAATGCTGAAGCTGACAAACCACTTACTATGAATGCTCTTGTAAGGGAAAGGTTGGAGATGTGGAGGAGTTATTAAAATGGATATTCAATCTAGTAAAGATATTTTGTTGTCAGGAGCTGGCTTCACATAAAATTTTGGTGGGCTATTGGCAAATGAAATGTTGGATGAGAGTTTCCACCCTCATCTCCGCCTGCTACTCCCAAACTCGGTCCTCACAAATGCATATTCGGTGATGGCAAATCCTAAAAGCATAGCTGCCTGCCATTCGGAGTGGACATTCAGGTTCTGGAACATTTTTTTGTATTTACTTGCGTTACCTGTCATTGGGTCCGTGGTTTGCTTTATTTTGCCGATTGAGGATGGTAGTATGACAATATCGGCAATCTTCTTGCCATCGTTGTAAACACTGGTGTCAAGACCTGTATGCGGGCCGGATACTTCGCCTGGCTTGGACAGGGGGCGTTTTAGGGGTACTGAAATTATGACTTTGTTTTCAGGGGAATCAAAGGTTCCTTTTAACTGGCCGGTGGCATCATAGTAACTTTTGGTACTGTAATCAAAGCAGCCCTGCACGGAGTCGTTTAGACTTACAGTTAATTTGTTGTTTGAAAAAAAGGTCTCAAGATAACCATTATATAGCTTTGTTATTGAATAATGGGAGGATTGTTTCCTGCCGGACAGGAACAGGGAATTCAGCCTTGCAATATAATACGTTGATGTTGCAAAAGCACGGCCACCGGAAAAATTGTCGCTGGCAGAGTAGAGTGAAAAACTGCGTTCTTTATAGCCGCTAGTGCCAATAGAGTAATAGAATTTCTGGTCAACACTTATGTTATCAAGCAAGTCAATCAGGTTTCCTGAAAGTGCAGTGGAATCATCTACCTTCTCAATCAGGGTAGCCTTCAGTTCTGGTGGCAGGCGGTATTCAGACAAATAATTTAAAACTTTTTTTGTTTTAGCCATCTTCACATTACCGGCAAAAACAACCACGACTGCCAGTATTACAGCAGCGATAAGTAACTTTGATCCTAAAATACTATCTTTGAAACTATCAAATTCTCCGGAACCACCGAAATCTTCCGTAAAAAAGGAACTGAATGAATAGAGCCATATAATTGCAAAAATAGCGAATACTATAAGTCTTTTGTACTTACTTATCAATCCAATGCCCATAACGTATGTTATTCTATGGCATTGTATATAACGATCTATGTTTTCTTTTTTCCTTCGCAAAAATATGCCAATCGTCCCGAATCAAAGTTTGATGGGGAAACAGGAATACTGGAAAGAAAGCATGTCAAAGCCGATTCTGTTATCTATATTGGCAAGGAAGCCAATAATATTGTTGAGCAGGCTCTTGATGTGAAGAAGGCTCAGGAGTTTGTCAAAGAAGAGGCAGTCAGACTTACAGACAGCAAACTTGGATATCTTGCATTCATGAATGCTGATGAGACTGACCTGATAATGCATTCCTGGTCTGAAACAGCAATGAATGAGTGTGCCATAAGTGATAAAGAGTTCATTTATCCTGTTAAGGATACCGGATTATGGGGAGAAGCCGTCAGGCAAAGGAAAGCCATCATAAACAATGATTATGAAGCTTTCAGTCTCCAGAAAAAAGGTTATCCTGAAGAACATGTCAAATTGACAAGACACATGAATGTTCCTATATTTGATGGCGAGCACATAGTCGCGGTTGTCGGTGTTGGGAACAAGGATGAAGACTATGATGAATCCGATGTTCGCCAGCTAACTCTCCTGATGCAGGGTATGTGGAAACTTATTCAGAGAAAACAATTGATAGGTGCATTAAGTAAGTACTCTGAAGAACTGCTTAAAGCTAATACGAAGCTTCGGTCTGTTAATATGATAAAAGCCGAATTCATTGAAGAATACATGAATAACGGACATGAACTTTTGCATAGTTTTGATATTCTTGATGATGAAACACTGAATCTTCTGGATGACTCTCAAAAAGAGGCAATTTCCAAACTGCTGAATAACTCTGAAAGATTAAAGCTGTTGATTGATGCAGTATTATATAGTGATTTGCAGCGTTCAGGCAGGATAGAGTATTCGTTTGGGACCGGTAAGTATCGAAAATGTTCCTTCTGATGTACTGATGAACCAGATTCTGCTTATAGATGAGAAAGGGCTATTGCTTGAAAAAGAGATTCCCAATGGACTTCCACTGGTGAAAGCTGATAAGGAAAAGCTGAAGGAAATGTTTGTCTATCTTATCCACAATGCCATTAATCTCACGCCTAAAGGAAGCAGCATAGGAATTGATGTTTCCGATGAGAATGGCTACTTGCATGTAACCATAACTGATACGGGTGAAAGCATGGACAAGAGCCTTATTCCGCGTTTGTTCTATAAGATGTATCAGGCAGATGAATCCATAGCAAGGATGTTCCAGGGCTTTGAATCCAGTCTTTATATTTGCAAAGATACTGTAGCAGCTCATAATGGAAATATATGGATAGAGAGTCAAAGGGGACTTGGCAGTTCATTCCATGTAAAGATTCCAAAGTGGGAAGAAATGGAGACTATCAATTAATTTCTGATCTATTTGTGTTTTTAATTTCATATTATGAGAAAATATCATAATTGAGTCTGGTATGGTTATACTATGTTGCCCATTATGGCCTGTTACTTTTGGTGTGATTTTGCGTCTCTGTAGAATTCCTATTGATGTGAGTGACACAGAAATGCACAGAAGATAATTCCAAACACTATTGTAGTTATGCTGAGAATTCTACAGAAATCATGTGTAGAAAGTGTTCCAGTGTACTATGCAGATTATTTTGTTTTTTCTTGTGGGAAAACGCCGGCTTCGCCGGGTCCTCTGGAATTATTCCAGTTGTTCGTAACCTACGATGGAATGGATTTATTGACCTGACAAAACGATTTATTTACTTTAAAGTTTTAATGACAGGGTTTCTACAGAACCGATATTTCAGTACTATATAGCGGACTGGCCATAGTATTAACTATAAATATAGTGCCTGCCCATCTACCTTTTGAATATGTTATATTGCTGTAACAATTCATAGCTTAAAGGAAATGATTAAGATGAAAGTAGTAGGTTTTGTAGGAAGTCCAAGAAAAAATGGTAACACCGATATGCTTGTTCAACAGGTTCTTGACGGAGCGGCAGAAGCAGGTGCAGATGTGGAGAAATTCTACATCAACGAAATGAACATGAAAGGCTGCCAGGGCTGCACATACTGCAGGGCGGTTGACGGATGCAAATTAGACGATGACATGGCTAAAGCCTATGATGCCCTGAAAAATGCAGATGGTTTTGTATTTGGTTCTCCGATCTATTTCTTCCAGTTTACAGGTCAGATGCGCCAGTTTATCGATCGCTGCTGGGCACTTGTAAATCCGGATTTCACCTCACGCATTGAAGGTGGAAAGAAAGCGATTATAGTTGGCGCTCAGGGCAACCCGGAACAAGATGCTTTCAAGGGTGTCTTTGATGAATTCTCGCAGGTGCTCCAGATGTTTGGAATGGAAATAAAAGGCACCTTTGTAGATGTTGGCCACCACGAACCTGGCGGGGTAAAAGAGAACGCAGAGCTTATGGAACAAGCTAAATCAGCCGGAACCCAGCTCTTTGTTTAATTGATTTTATTCAGATTATGAGATGTGCATCCTGCATGTCCCATCTATTTTTCATAAGTTTTGAAGAACTTGTTTTTGACTTTTTGTATCATATTTTCTGAGTTTATCCAGACAACATGTTGTAATAAATATCGATATCAAGTAAAACAATTGCTTATTAAAAACAAATACAAATGATTAATCATGATAAATGACGAAACGTATATATACCATGGACATATAGTATATCATGATAAATCATGACAGAACACTACTACAACAACAACATAAATCTTAGTAAATTTGCCGGAATGTTGACCGCCCTTGCAGCT